>JBBRQX010000176.1:0-6090 GCA_038225745.1 Pseudanabaenales cyanobacterium
AGCGTGCGCCACAGCTTTTTGCGTTTTATTTTTCAGTCATTCTCCATACTCCATCCCATTCATCATTGGGAGGATTGAGCAAGAAATGTTGACAACGAGTGATGTGGATATTGGCGGCTTTGTTATGATTATCCAATTCCAGAACTTCTGCAAATTCGGCTACAGCCTTACTGAACTTACGCGAGAGATAATGCTCACGCCCTGAATGATAATGTTCAATGATTTGCGATTGAATATCGTTGAGCGGATCAGAGCTTAAGCCGAGCAATTCATAAACACTAACGGGTTGGTTTTTGCCCTTGACTTGAATGCGATCGAGTTCGCGTACCCAGATGCGATCGCCACATAATTTGTAAGTAGATTCGCTAATAATTGCATCGGTTCCATATTGTTTACTCGCGCCCTCAAGCCGTGAGCCGAGATTCACACCATCACCGATCGCCGTAAATTCCATCCGCCGAGTTGAGCCAATATTGCCACTGATTACGGTGTCGGAGTTAATACCGATACCGATTTTAATCGTCGCCATATCGAGTTCTTTTTGATTTTGCGGCTTGAGTTTTTCGATGCGTTTGATATTGAACTCATGCAAGCGATGGCGCATATCGATCGCAGTTTGGACTGCCATCCACGCATGATCGGGAATTGGTAAAGGCGAACCAAACACCGCCATAATCGCATCACCGATATATTTATCCAGCGTTCCTTTATAATTAAAGACCGCCTCTACCATCGTTTCAAAATATTCATTTAGCATCATCACCACATCTTCGGCGGTGAGGGATTCGGTGATCGTAGTATAGCTACGAATATCCGAAAATAGAACCGAAACTTCTTTGCGATCGCCACCCATTTTAGCATCACCACCCGCGAGCAGCTGTTCCGCTAACTCTTGAGTCATGTAGCGATACATCGTACTTTTGAGTCGCTTCTCTTGGCTAATATCTTCCATCACAACTAGAGCGCCGCGCACACCTTCGCCTTCATCACCTTCCGACATCGTATTAATCGAGATATTAATACTGTGCTGTCCGCCATCAGTAGAGCGCAGAGTTTGATCGGGATAATATTGCTTGCGACTTTTTTCGTCACCGCCGCCCAAGCTCGTATCAAACCATTTAGTAAAGTTGGCAGTCTCGATGTTAATTAGTTCATAGACCGATCGCCCTTCTAGTAAAGCATCACCAACTCCAAGCAAATCATAGGCGCGTTCGTTGGCGGCGATGATTTTGCCATGTTTATCGGTAGAGATCACGCCGTCAGATAGACTGCGTAAGATATCCTTTTGCATTTGCTGCTCTTGCTTGACCTTGGCGAATAATTTGGCGTTTTCTAGCGCCACACCTGCTTGCACATTAAAGACTTTCATGAAGTCTTCGTCATTACTATTAAAACTAGCTTTGAAGCGATCGGGTGATGTCGGCCAAGTGGCGGGATCGTATTCAGGAAAATCGCCGCGTTGAATTTTATTGACCAGTTGGGTAACACCGATTAACTCTTTATTTGAGTTAAAAATTGGCATACATAGCAAACTACAGGTGCGATAATCATTGGCCTGGTCGAATTTTTTAGAATTATTTGCGTCAGGGTGTTCGTAAAGATCGCAGGGAATATTTAAAACTTCGCCCGTGTTTGCTACGCGCCCCGCAAATCCCACGCCCATCGGTACGCGCAACTCCTTGGTTAAGCCATGATGATCAACGATTTGTGTCCAGAGATCATTGCGATCGCGATCAATTAACCACAACGTACTGCGATCGGCATTCATTAATAGTTTGGCTTCTTCCATCACCTTTTTGAGGGTTGTCTCTAAGTCCAAACTCTGACCAAGCGACATCGCCGCTTTCATCAGCGCATCGGCAGCGCGTTGTTTTTGAGCCGCCGCATAAAAAGCTTGAGAGCTTTCTAAAATTAGGCGCATTGATGGCGCAAATTGAGCAAATAGAGCTTGATCTTCTTTGGTGAAGCCAATATTATCGACCCGATCTTCCAGAGGAATCGAGTGATCGATAATTTCTAACTTATTGATTAACTGCACCACTGCGACCAGTTGATCGTTATCGTTCAAAAGTGGCATCGCCAGCATCGAATAGGTACGATAGCCTGTCCGCTCAAATTGTTTTTTGGCTTGAGTCGATCGCGGATCGTCAAAAAAATCAAAGGGAATATTCACAATTTCCCCGTAAGTCGCTACTTCACCCGCGATGCTAGTCGGCTCAGTGGAAATGCGAATCTCAATATTTTTACCCTTTTCATCGGGTACATTTGTCCAAAGTTGATTTTTATCGACATCAACTAAAAAAATCGTGGTGCGATCGGCTGAAAGCAATTCGCCAATTTTGCCGCGAATCGCTTGTAGCATTTCATCGAGGATCACATCAAAGTCGGTGTTGAGCATTCCGAGAGTTTGATTGACGATCCGCAATCTTTGCTCAACTTCATTAACGACCTCACTAAATTTTTCGGGGGTAAGTGGGGCAAGCACTGAAGCAAAGCTGCCGTTTGTAGGCGCTAGCGCACTAGAGTTATTGATAGAACTGCCTTGGAAGCTGGCTGAAGTTTGGGCTAATTTGTTGCTGTGTTTGGCAGATAAATGATCACTCTCTGCAATCACATCAATCGTGGTGAGGGCATCTACGGATGGTATGCGAGGCGGGGATGATGGTGTCATATATCAGCACTAAGATTTTCGGTTAGTCCCAACTTTTAATAGTCTTGATACTTAATTAAGGACTTTGGTTGTGCTTATACAGTTTTTATAACTTGCTTAAAGTCACTTAATTTAGCAACACTCACACAGATATCTTAACATTCATTAGATTGCGATCGCAAAGTTGATATAGCGCTTTAGTTGTTACTAAGCGTTGATATTTGACGTTTCAAGGCAATTTGGGACTATGTGGCGCACATGACATAGGTAAAACCGCGATCGCGCCGAATTTGAGGATTAATAATATTTGTGAGATATATAAGATCCCCGACTTTCTGTGTGACTGATACAGTTAGCTTATAAAATTGGTAGTCCTAAAAAGGAAAGGATAAGTTTTTAACTTGTTATTGTAAGACCTACAACGATTAAGGTTTACAGCAAAATCCGAAATATAATTCGTCCTTTCCTTTTTAGGACTACCCAAAAACGAAGACTAGAGAAAATTTTACTCTTTCTATCCGTTTTTAAGAAACATCCAAGTAGAAGTTCTATAAACCAGCCGCATTCAAATTGTGGTCACGGCTGGTATTTTACAATTGCTCAATAAATTTAATCTCCCCTAGCCGAATTAAATATAAAGCCCAAAAAGCTATAGCGCACGCGCAGCGTGCGCTATAGCTTTTTGGGCTTTAAAAAATTCCTGCGGATTCATAGAGTCGGCGAATGAGAGCGAGAATTTTGCGATCGTAGAGAGGATCGATCGCCCAGCGTCCTGTTAATTGTGGCAAGATTGGGGTGATACCTCTGGCGACTAAATGGAATCGTGGCGCAACTACAGGCTGAAATAGTGGCGCAGTGCTAGCATAAGCTTTGAGATGTTGAATATGCGCTCTTACGCCTGTACGCTGATCGACGAAACTTGCGCCTGATGTATTTGCTGATGTATTTGTTTTGGAACTGGCGATCGCCCCTAAACTCGCAAAATTATTTTGTTCAGGTTCAATACTTCGCCCAAAGCGCAAAAAGCCTGTTTCAATACACATTTGACAAAAAGCAATATCATGATTTACACCTTCGCTCTCCGCCTCTTCACGATATAAATGCGGTAAGTCGCCATAATTAGTCAGCGCCGCTTCATTATTATTTTTGAGAAACATTAATAGCTGCACTTCTGAAGCATTACCAAGTCCCATAATTTGATCAATTTGTCCAGTAAAAACCTTAAAAATAGTCTTGAGATAAAGTGTGCGCGTAGTGCTGTCCCAAGCGACAGAAGTATTTAGTTCGCGTAAGGCGATCGCCTGCACATAGACAATACTTTGATAACGGAGACGGCATGAAAGCGGAATTTGGCTGAGGTCGAAACCGAGGCGATCAACTAAATCCGCAGGCACAAACACATTACCTGATACAAGAATCCCTTTTTCTTCATAACTGTGACCATTGAGATTGATATTAATCTCTGGATAAGTCGCGGGTTTGATCTTAGTTGAGCGATTGGATGGCGTAAACACAGGAATCGTGGTAGCCGTTTCGTTAATCCATGCTTGCAAGCCATCGGCAATCCCGATCGCATAATCACGCCGCCTTGTTTGCATCAGCAGCCGATCCTGTGAATTATTTGCAAAAGCTAATTCCAGTAAAATAGAAGCAATCGAAATTTGGCGACAAAAACTCAAGCTGCCAATGCTGGCGATCGTGTCCGCCTTTGCACCGCGACTGATTATTTCGGGGACACGCTTAGTCAAAGCGTTAGTAAGTATTTCTGCTTGTCGCTTACGCAATGCATTATTTGTAATGTAATAGGCAGTTGTGCCGCGTAACTCTGGCGTACTGACAATATCCAGATGCAACGACAAAGCCACATCTTGAGGCGTGGCGCGCGCATTAATCCAAGCGATCGCTTCATCTAAATTCAAATCATCGCTAGGTGTGGCGATCGCAATTCCACGCGATCGCAATTCAGCAATCAACAAGTCTCTTGTTGCTACCAATTCAGCAGTTTCTACTGTTCCGCCCGTCATCTCGCCGCGATCGCGAAATGAACCCTCAACAATACCGTGTCCTGCGGAAATAAATATTTTGCCCATATCTCTATCTGCTATAAGCAAAAAAGTCTTCGCAAGTCTATCAGCTTTTGTCTGTTTTCGCATACAGTAAAAACAGCCGCACTGCCTTTGCTTTATGCGGGTTTATATAGGGCGGGAACTGTCGAAAAGCAAAAAACATGAAAAAAAGAGTTAATCTTACCTTTCCCAAGCGATCAATCAGCATTCCGATTACCTATCGGCTTGCCAAAGATTTTAATATTGCCGCCAATATCATCCGCGCCCAAGTAGCACCTAACAAAGTTGGCAAAATGGTGCTAGAGCTATCAGGTGATATCGATCAACTCGAAGAAGCGATGGACTGGATGCGATCGCAAGACATCGATGTTTCATTACATGGGCGCGAAATTGCGATCGATGATACTACCTGCGTCGATTGTGGCTTATGTACAGGAGTCTGCCCCACCGAAGCCCTAACTCTCGATCCCAAGACATTTCAACTCAATTTTTTGCGATCGCGCTGTGTCGTTTGCGAACAATGCATTACGGCTTGTCCTGTTAATGCTATATCAATTAATCTGTAAGTCAAAAATAAGCAAAATTCTAAACACTCTGCTTATTTTTGACTTGCCAACGCTTATAATGATACAAAAATTAACAATTTTTTGTCAATAATTTAACCAATTAAACTTTGAGTCATAACTCATGCATTTTGAGTTTTTTACGCTAGAAATTATTCAAGAATGGACACAGCAATACGGATACTGGATTATCTTCTTTGGCATCATGCTGGAGAATGCAGGTATCCCATTACCAGGGGAGACGATCACATTAGTCGGTGGCTTCTTAGCTGGAGATGGCGAGTTGCGCTACCCATTGGTTTTACTCTCTGCTGTCGCAGGAGCGATTTTAGGAGACAGTGCTGGCTATTGGTTAGGACGCTGGGGCGGACTACCAGCTTTAGAAAAAATCGGCAAATTGTTTCGGATGCCCACCGATGAAATTGCGATCGCTCGCGAGAAATTTCGCGGTAGCAGCGATCGCGCTGTTTTCTTTGGACGCTTCATTGCCATCTTGCGAATATTTGCAGGGCCGATGGCAGGTTTAACAGGGATGCCATATCCAAGATTTTTATTTTTTAATGCTACTGGAGCATTAGTTTGGGGATTAGTAACCACGGGCTTAGCCTATTACGCAGGTACTTTAATCCCTATTGAAAAACTAGTCTCTAGTGTCCTCAACTTTAGCCTCATCCTTTTGGGTGCAGTCCTGCTCTGGTTTGCCTCACCACGCGCATTTGCATGGCTCAAGCACAGGTTTGATACTTGGCGCAATGTAAGCAACATTGAAAACTCTAATAACAGCCATGAAGATATACAAGCTGCTCCAGAT
>JBBRQX010000177.1:0-6088 GCA_038225745.1 Pseudanabaenales cyanobacterium
GGGATCGCATCAAATAAGACTTCTTCAAAATAGTGCAATGTATATTCTGCTTCGTCTAAAACCGTTGGCTTGATTTGGTTTAGCTCATCAGTGCGCCACCAGAGGCGAATTTCTTCGGCAATTTGCTCTTGCAGTGAGGCGGCTTCCCAGTTTAAGGCGATCGCCTGTGGTGCGATTTCATCCCCCTTAAAGCTAAGCACCCGATCTAGTTCCTTCAGCATTTTGGCGATCGTGCGTTGCTTTTCGCGAATTGTCTGCCGTACAATTTCTGTGGGGTGTGCGGTAAATACAAGGCGAATATCAAGATTGTCCAAAACTTTTTGAATCTGACGTGGCGGCACATTTAGCTTTTTAAGTTCAGGAAAAAGCCAACGGAATGTACCGACAGGATATTCTGCTTCGCTATTAATCGGACTAACTCGATGGAGGCTAGTTTGCTCCTGCTCGTGGTCTTGCTCGACAATATTAATCAGTTGAAAAAACAAGGCAAATGCACGAGCCGCCGTGGTTGCTTGATGCAAATCAAGGCTTTCGACTACTTTTAAAACTTCCTGAGCAGGATATTCAGGTGCTTGCCCCTCAGGAGAACACATGGCTCGCAACTGCCGCAGTAAATCGACTAATTCTTGACCGCTTTCTCTCAATAGGACTAATTCCCACAAATCCTCGACCAGCTTCAGGCGATATCGCAGACGAGAATTGGCGGCCCGCAGATCGCTCTCTATATTGACCATCTGTACTAATGAAGCTGACAGTGCTGCTGGGGAACTCATCCAAATTTCTCCAAAATTTTCTCTCTCGTCTAAGATTTTCCCAGCCTCAGACATTCTCTTCTGTTGCTCAGGTTGCAGTTCGCAACTTTTGTCATGACAGAATCCAAAATCTTGGGAAGCAAAAATTAAATCTCTACTGTCTTCTATACCATACCAGCCTACCTGTTTGTTGTCTGTTAGATACCCATAAAACCCAAAGAGTAGGTTGCAGCGCAACGCGCCACAACCTACTCTTTGAGTTTTGCGTCTTAACGTACTTGGCGATCGCTATATTGCTAAAAAAATCTGCGATTCTGCAATATTTCTTTACAAAACGTACATAATTGATAGATAGGTGCAGGTAAGAAGCTTTCTTACCTAACTATTAATTTTAAAGATAATTTTAAAAAAGTAACTTAACCAAATGTTTGATGTGCTAATTGTCGGTGCGGGTATGGTGGGCGCGAGTTTAGCCTGTGCGCTAGGCGATAAAAACTACGCGACAAACCGCAATCTCAAGGTCGGAATTATTGAAGGTAATGGTAATTTCCTACGCGGAGAATTTACGAATGATGGTCGGGCAAGCGCGATCGCCTATGGATCAAGCCAAATTTGGCAAAACATCGGTGTGTGGGGCGGAATGCAGCGCCGAGGCGTAACCCCGATGCGTGTGATCCAAGTATCAGAAGGCGATCTGCCCTATCAAGTGCAGTTGCGATGCGAAGATATGGGGCAGGAAGCTTTGGGGTATATCGTTGAAAATTCAGTAACTTTGGCTTCGCTCTGGGAATTTGCGCGAGAATGCCAAAATCTTGAATTAATTTGTCCTGCCAAGATTTTAGATGTTGAATATGTTCGCGATCGCGATGTCATGCGCGTAAAAATTAGCTCAGATATCGGCGAGCAGTATCTCGAAACCAAATTATTAGTTGGTGCTGATGGCGGGCGATCGCAAGTTCGCCAACTGGCAAAAATTCAGATCTCAGAGCGCCAATACGAGCAGACTTGTATTGTTACCACGATTAAGTCTGAAAACTCTCATCAAAACTTTGCCTACGAAAGATTTCAGGCGAGTGGTCCCTTTGCGATTTTGCCATTGGGTAGCGATCGCGCCTGTATTGTATGGACAGCTAGCAAAGCCGAAACCCCAGCCTTGCTAGCTCTCGATGAATCCACATTTTTGCAAGAGCTAACAAAACGCTTTGGTTCGCCATTAATCGAAAAGCTCGGTCATATTACTGTTGAATCACGAGTTCGCACCAACTATGTGCCGCGTTGGATGCATAGCCAAACCTATGTGCAGTCGCGTTTGGCATTGATTGGTGATGCCGCCCATACCACGCACCCGATCGCAGGTCAGGGAATGAATCTTGGTATTCGTGATGTCAATGCTTTGGCAAATGTGTTGAAAGCAGCCCATCAAAATAACGAAGATCTCGGCGCGATCGCCGTTTTAAAGCGCTATGAATCAAGGCGTAAATGGGATAATTTGGGTGTAATCTTGCTAACTGATGTCTCTAACCGCCTTTTCTCGAACCATAATTGGTTCTTCAAAGCAATCCGACGTTTAGGTTTGCTTATATTACAAATCTCACTATTCAAGCGGATTTTAATGTACTTTATGATGGGATTGCATCAAAGTCCTCGCAGTCGCGAGAGCTAATCAAAATAAGTCCCCCCGCAACCGTGAAACTCATACAGATTTTTCAGGTATTCCCATTTTTTGATCGCACGGTCGATAAATGGGCAACAGAAGCCCGTCTCCTGCGATGGCTGACTTTTTTATGGTTATTTGCAGGATTAGCCGTACTTTTTTCCGCATCCTATCCTGTTGCGGATATTGCTTTCAAGGACGGCACGCTTTATTTTAAATTTCAATTGGCTTGGGCGGTGATCGGGCTACTGATTTTTAATGCGATCGTGCATACGCCATTACGATTCATGCTGAAAATTAGCCCGATCTTTTTGTTTATTATTCTGGCGATGCTCTATGCGACGCATATTCCAGGATTAGGGACAACACGCAACGCCGCAACCCGTTGGCTATCAGTAGGATCGAGTTCATTTTTGTTGCAACCCTCTGAGCTAATTAAGCCATTTTTGATCTTGCAGGCGGCTCAGCTTTTTGGTAACTGGAATCGGACGCATTGGAAAGCGCGGGTGGGCTGGATACTTGTATTTATGCTGGCGCTAGGCGGGATTTTGATGCAGCCGAGCTTGAGTGTAACGGCGCTCTGTGGCATCACGTTGTGGTTGATTGCCTTAGGCGCAGGATTACCAAGTATTCAGCTTTTTGGTACGGCGGCTTTAGGTACATGTGTGGCGATCGCCAGTGTCTCCTTTCGCGAATATCAACGGCGGCGAATCATGTCATTTCTCGATCCTTGGCAAGATCAAGCAGGAGATGGTTATCAATTAGTGCAGAGCTTAATGGCGATCGGTTCGGGCGGTCTGTGGGGGACTGGTTTTGGTTTGTCGCAGCAAAAGCTATTTTTACCAATTCAATACACTGACTTCATTTTTGCGGTTTTTGCCGAAGAATTTGGTTTGTTTGGCGGTATTTGTTTGCTTTCATTAGTGATGATTTACGGCACGATTGGATTGGCGGTCACTTACAAATGCAAAGATCCTGTAATTCGTTTAATCGCTCTTGGCTCTACCTCACTGATTGTGGTGCAAGCAATTTTAAATGTCGGTGTGGCGACAGGTGTTTTACCAACTACGGGCTTGCCATTCCCCTTTTTGAGTTATGGCGGTAGTTCGACTTTATCTTGTTTATTTATTGCGGGGCTGCTAATTCGGTCAGCACGCGAGATGTCGGCGGCGGACGTGATCCCATTTGCTAGAAGCGATCGCAAAGATCTCAAAACTAAACAGCCAGAAAAAATAGCAGCATCACGGCGATCGCTATAGTCTCTACAATGTTTGAGAGAAGCCACTTTTAGATCTAGCTATTTTTACCGATGTCTGAACCCGACTTAAACTTAACCACTGGCTACTTAGTAGTTTTGCGTAACCGTCAATTTTTGGCCTTGTGGCTTGCCCAAATCTTGGCACAGTTAGTTGATAAAATTGTCCTGATTTTATTGATTGCCCTTGCTGTCGCTGATGGTGGTAACGATCTGAATACGCGAGAGTCATCAATCATGATTGCGATGACCTTACCTGCGGTGTTTTTAGGGTCACTTGCGGGGATTTTTGTTGATCGGCATCCCAAACGCGAAGTTTTAATTTTGTGTAATTTTTTGCGTGGGGCTTGTATTTTTGTGATTCCGTTTGCACCCCGATCGTTAGCAGTTCTGCTATTACTCACTTTTATTATCTCCACACTCACCAACTTTTTTGCACCTGCCGAACAATCAGCAATCCCTTTAGTTGTGCCAAAAAATGATCTTTTAGTGGCAAATGCTTTGTTCACAATTACCGAAGTGGGATCGCTAATTGTCGGATTTGCGATCGGAACACCATTATTAGCATTTACGTTAAATCTTTTTCCTGAAGCTACAGCCTACAGCCGTGAAGTTTTATTAGGTAGTTTATATATTATTTCTGGCTTATTCCTATTTGCGCTGCCAAAAGATGAAATTATCCATCCCAAAAAAGTAGGAGCGGGTATATGGACTGATTTAAGAGATGCTTTCCAGTATGTGCGGCACAATCATTTGATTGGTGGAGCAATGTTGCAAATGATTTTGCTATATGCGGTTCTTGGCGCAATGCAAAAACTTTCACTTAACCTCGCTGAAGTAGTCACAGGCGATCGCGCTGAATTTGGCTCTTTTGTTGCTTCAGTTGGCGTGGGTTTAGCGGTCGGCGCATTTACTTTAGGAAAATCTGGTAAGAAATTTGCCCATCGTCCTCTCCCGTTCATTGGCTTTATGGGCATGGCGATCGGCCTGATGATGTACGCATTTGTCACTAATCAATGGGTGGCTTGGCTGATTGGTTGCTTTATTGGCATTAATGGCGCTTTAATCGTGATCCCCATGCGAACCGTGATTCAAGAGCATACTCCCGAAAATATGCGCGGCAAGGTATTTGGGCTGCTAAATAATGGTGAAAACATCGCGGCTAGTTTGCCTCTTGCGGCGATCGCTGTTTCCTTAGATTTTTTAACAGGTGTATTTGGCACTCAAAATGGTGGTAGGCAACAAGTTGGCTTTCAGATAGTGTTAATTGTTTTTAGCGCAATCGTATTTTTAACTGGTTCTTGGGCTTGGAAAAGAACGAGGCGAGCCTTAGAAAATGTTTTATAGCTATCGCAAAGTATGTTGTGACATAAAACCCAAAAAGTAGATGCGGCGCTCCGCGCCGCATCTACTTTTTGGAAGATAGGCATAAAAAAGGGTGCAAAGCACCCCTCTTTTTATTTGTTTTAGGCGATCGCATCTTGAACGATTTGGGCTAATTCACCGCGATTATTTAATTCCATCACAATGTCACAACCACCAACAAATTCCCCACCCACATAAACTTGAGGAAAAGTCGGCCAGCTAGAAAACTCCTTCAAGCCTTGGCGTAAATCGCCATCTTCGAGAATATTTTCAGTTTCGTAAGGCTGCCCGATCGCATTAAAAACCTGTACGACTGCGGCGGAAAACCCACATTGAGGCTGTTGGGCAGTGCCTTTAATGTAGAGCATGATTTTATTACTGCCGATCTGGCTCTCGATCTTAGTTTGCACAATGGGGCTAAGCATATTGATTAGTCTAATTTAAGTAGATTTACTATTGCTACTATAGCAAGCGTCAGACATCATGTTTAGCTCGCCAAGTTCGAGGATCAGTTCTTGGTGATCTTACGCATTCCTCGACTATCTCGGCGATATTACGCCATGTCATATCATCTCGTTTGAGCAATTCTCGCAATTGCACTAAAGTATCTTCTAATTCGAGATTAAATTTCTCAAAAGGTAAAGGTGACAAAGCTCTTTCGGGGGCTTGTATAACTTTAGACAAAGCTTCTTTGACAATACTGATAATTTGATTGGTCATCTCAGATTTTACTCTTTGGCGCAAGTTTTGTAACCCACGCCGACTGGTGGCATACATGGGCGGCAACCGATTTAGCACATAGGCTGCTACATCATCAATGTTAATTTTCTGCTGCATGTTTTCATCAAGGCGTTGGACGCGACGATCAACGATCGCCGCCACCAGACTTTCGAGAATATTGCTATATCGATAGCCTGTTCCCGACATGTAAGACTCAAAATCTTTGATTTCAGCCGAAATATCTTTTTCAGTTTTGGATACCCTCGATTCGCTGGGTAAAATTCTTGCTGTTTTGCGACGCACTGCATAGCTGCGAGCTGATAGAGAAATGCGTCGATCTAA
>JBBRQX010000178.1:0-6082 GCA_038225745.1 Pseudanabaenales cyanobacterium
AAGCTGTAGCGCACGCTGCGCGTGCGCTACAGCTTTTTAGCTTTTATTTATGCTCGCCTACTTAGAAGAATTTGCATTAATCACCCTGATTTGTCCAGACTGAATCGCATCAAAAACCGAGCGAATCTGGTAAACCTCTTGATCGGTCAAGCCTGAATTCTCAAACAAAGCAGTAAAAATTGCTTTACTAAAATATAAATAACCTTTGCGGCTAATCATACCTGTCTGCATGATCCGATGCACAACCTCATCAAGGCTGAGAGTATTAGTTGACGAGACACGAGTTGGATCTTCTGCTAACTTAAACTCAGGGACTTGCGTATTAGAATCATCAAAATTAAGATTAAACGAACTAGAAATGGGAACTGTCGGAGGAGTTTGAAACTGTCCTCTATCAGGCAGACATCGATTAATGGCTGCTTTCAATGTCTCTGGATCGAAAGGCTTGGTAAGATAGTCATCGGCTCCAATCTCCATACATTTCATGACGCTATCCATTTCTTCGATCGCCGAAACCATAATTACGGGAATATCGCGCAATCTTAAATCTTTTTTTAGGTATGTGAGAACTTCATACCCATCAACTTCAGGCATCATGATGTCCAGCAAGATTAAATCATAGAAATTCGACTGAACCATCGATAAAGCTTCACGCCCATTGACCGCCGTGGATAAGTTAAAATCTCTTCTACGCAAGCGTCTCGCCAGCATATCGCGATTTGTTTCGTTGTCATCAACAATTAATATTTGAAAACTCTGAATTTCCATTTTTTGCCTCCCAGTTTTTGATTATCCATTTGCTGACCATACTTTAACGCAATTTCTACCTTCTCGCTTTGCCTGATAGAGTGCTAGGTCAGCTTCTTTAATTAATTGGTGAGATTTGAAAATCTGAATATGAGGTGTGAGGGTTGAAATCCCGATACTAGCGGTGATATAGGGATTTATCTCAGAAGAGCGATGATCGATCTTGAGGTTTTCAATGGTATGTCGAATTTGCTCGGCACAAAACGCTGCGCCTAAAATATCTGTATCAGGTAAAATCACCGCAAACTCTTCACCGCCGTATCTCGCTAAGGTGTCTCTTGGTCGTTTGAGCGGCTGAGAGGCCGCGATCGCGACTTGACATAAACACGCATCTCCCGCCAGATGTCCATAGGTATCATTATATTTTTTGAAATAGTCGATATCAAATATTATGAGCGAGAGGCATTTCTCTTCTCTTTGGGCAGCGATCCATTCCCTCTGGAGAACTATATCAAAATGACGACGGTTAGCAACGCCAGTTAATCCATCGCGATGTGATAGAGCTTCTAATTCATTTTTAACAACTTCCAGTTCATGATAGGAAGTTGCAAGTTCTTCATAAGCAATTTCTAGTTTTTGCTTGTTTAATACTGCGCGATTATGTAATATCTTTTTGTCTAAACAAGCACTGACCCTTGCCTTAAGCAGCACGCGATCGTATGGCTTGCTCAAATAATCTTCCGCCCCCTTTTGAATACAATCCATGATCATTGCTTTGTCATCTAAAGCAGAAATAATAATTACGGGAATTCCTAGCCATTGATCATTTTTTTTGAGATGAGTCAGCACCTCCAGTCCATTCATCACAGGCATCATCATATCGAGAAAGATTAGATCGATCTGCTGTGAAGCCAATATTTCTAGTGCAGTTAGTCCACTTTCCGCCAAGGTAATATTTGTATATCCTAAACCTTTTAAATGACGATAAAGAATCTCACGATTCATTTGATCGTCATCAACAATTAATAAGTTAGATTCACTAGGCTCTGACATATTTTTTTAATAGGTTTTTGATTTTCCCTAATAGAAGCATAAAAACTCTTAGAGTAAAGAAAGCTGTAACGCAGGCTGCGCGTGCGCCACAGCTTTTTCTGTTTTAGATTTTATTAATAGGATACCCCCATTAATCTAAGCTTCTAACAAATAAACAATAAGAAAGGTTCGCATTGCGAACCTTTCTTATTGTTTATTTACCCATGCCAAGTTGCTGCGCTTTTTGGTAAACCTTGCCTTCGGTTAGGAGTGAAGGTGCAATTACCACTTCTACCTGTTGCATTTCTCGAAGATTAGCGGCTCCTAGAGTTCCCATACTGGTTTTGAGTGCGCCCAAGAGGTTGTGCGTACCGTCATCAAGTCCCGCAGGGCCACGCAAAATTTGCTCCAGTGAGCCTGTTGTCCCTACCCGAATTCTTGTGCCGCGTGGCAAGACAGGGCTAGGGGTTGCCATGCCCCAGTGAAAGCTATTTCCAGGAGCTTCCTTGGCTCTAGCAAATGGCGAACCGATCATCACCGCATCAGCGCCACAGGCGATCGATTTACAAATATCACCGCCTGTAATCAAGCCACCATCAGCGATGATTGGGATATATTTGCCAGTCTCTTTAAAAAAGTCTTCGCGAGCGGCGGCACAGTCGGCAACGGCTGTGGCTTGGGGAATACCTACGCCCAACACGCCTCTAGATGTACAAGCGGCTCCAGGTCCAATGCCGACAAGGATACCTGCGGCTCCTGCTTTTAAAAGTTCGAGGGTGACATCATAGGTGACGCAGTTGCCCATCAGGACAGGAAATGGCATTTCTTGACAGAACTTGGCGAGATCGAGGGAGACTAGACCTTCGGCGGCGATATGTGTGGTGGAGACGACAGTGGATTGCAAGAAGAAGAGGTCACAACCTGCTTCGGCAGCGATCGCCCCATATTTAAAAGCATTAACAGGAATACTACTGGCGCAAGCAATACCGCCTTTTTCTTTGATTTCGCGGATACGTTTTTGGATAAGTTCTGGCTTGACGGGTTCGGAATAGAGTTGTTGCATCAGCGAGACAAACTCAGTGACCCCTACAGAGGCAATTTTTTCTAAGATTGGTTTGGGATTTTCATAACGGGTTTGGATGCCGTCAAGGTTGATCACGCCTAGTGCGCCTAATTCTGAAAGCTTTACCGCCATATCGACATCGACAACGCTATCCATAGCGCTAGCAATGATGGGAATTTCGCGACGGATCTTGCCAATTTCCCAAAATGTATCGGCAACGTTGGGATCGAGGGTTCTGCCCCCTGGCACTAATGCAATTTCGTCGAGGCCATAGGCTCTGCGTGCAGTTTTACCGCGCCCAATTTGAATGTCCACTGTTTGTACTCTCTAGAATGTGATAGTTGAAAGAGGTTTGCATAAAAATCTTGATTTTAAAGATTTACGCTAAGGGTTGATATTTTAATAAAATATGTTTTGCGACTTGTTCATTAACTAGGTTAATGTGCAAAACCCTAGAACTCTAAGCAGCGATCGCAAAATGCTTTTTGCTTGAGATTTGATAGATCTTTAAAACATCTTAATAATTTCTTAAGATGTTTTCGCTTGTTGATCAATGATATCTAATTAGGGCGATATGAGGTTATTTTTTAAGGAGAGAGCTTGACGCTTTCTCTCTGGATAAATCAGAAAAATAACCAAATCCAAAATTAAATCCAAATAATGGCTGAATTTTTTAATACCTATGGCTTTTTGATTGTCTCGGCAATTTTTGGGGCAATTCTGGGGATCTCTGTTTATTTACCATTGATGGCGGGTCAGTTGTCGTTAGCGACACCTGCTTTTTATGCCTTGGGTGGCTATATCGCGGCGATCGCCTCTACCAAGATTTTACCCGCGACGTTAGTCACGACAACGGGGACTTTACCAGTCTGGTGGGTGTTGCTAGAAATGAGTGCGGCGGGTCTGGTGTCGGGGATACTAGCGATTATTTTGGGGATTCCTGTTTTGCGCTTACGAGGGATTTATTTGGCGATCGCCACGATCGCCTTTGTCGAAATTTTGCGCGTGGTTGCTTTAAATCTTGACATTACAGGCGGCGCTGTCGGTATTTTTGGGATTCCGCAACCATTCCAATCACCTTTAGAATATCTCTGGATTGCTCTGCCATTGTTGGTTTTGAGCATGGGCTTTATGTATCGGCTAGAAAAAATTCGGGTTGGACGCGCTTTAATCGCGATTCGAGAGGATGAACTGGCGGCGGACTCGATGGGGATTAATCCTACTTATTACAAAGTTTTAGCCTTTACCTTAGCGGCGATCTTGGCAGGCATGGTGGGAGCCATCAGCGCCCATTTCTTGAATACATGGAACGCTCGTCAAGGAACTTTTGATGCCAGTATTATCTTCTTAGCTTTTGTTTTAATTGGTGGTTCGCGCACTTTTTGGGGGCCAGTAGTTGGCGGAATTTTGTTAACGGCTTTGCCTGAAGTTTTGCGTGGTGCTGCTGGTATTAATGGTATGCCTGTGTGGTTAGGACAATTTCTCAAAGATGGTCGCTTAATTATTTTTGGGGTATTGATCGTGATTGGTACAATTTTTTATCCTAAAGGGATCGTTACGCCAGAATTTTTGGGCTGGTGCAAACTAAAAACTCAAAAAATATTTACAAAAAACAAACAAGGGGATTAGGTGATTTTTTGAAAAAAATATCCCCACATAAATCCAGTAGCGCAAGCGTCTCGCTTGCATTGTGGCGACTACGAATTTTCAGCTATTTCGCAATACTTGCAAGCTTATTGGGAATTTATGCGATCGCAAATCCCAATCTTGCTAACCACCTAAAGTGCTTTAACGACTGTGAAGCTAGGGCAGCAGATAAATTACTCAATAAAGATAAGGCGATCGCCGCTTTGATTAATCTTAAGAAGCTCGACAAAAAGGCGATCGCGATCAAAATCGAGAAATCAAAATATCAACTAACTATTTACTATCAGAAAAAGCCAGTTAAATCTTATGCGATCGTCTTAGGAGCAAATCCAAAAGATGACAAGTTGCGCCAAGGCGATAAACGCACACCCGAAGGAATATTTCGAGTCAAAGATCTTTACTATCATTCAGAATGGTCAAAATTTATTTTGTTAGACTATCCCACCGCAGATTCTTGGCGCAAATTTTCAGAAGCAAAGACTAGAGGCTTAGTGAAAGTTAACGACGATATTGGTGGCGAAATTGGCATTCATGGCGTTGAGGAAGGGCAAGACTGGCTAATCGATCGCAAAATCAATTGGACTTTGGGCTGCATATCCCTGAAGAATAAAGACGTAGATGAGATTTATCCCTTGCTACAACGTGGGACAGCTATTGAAATTTTGCACTAAAACTCAGAAGATAGAAGCGCGGATTCCAACTTCTGGATTTTAAAATGCACATAACTAGCAAATCTTCCTTAGCCATTCAGCAAATAACTCGCCGCTTTGGAGGGTTGGTGGCGGTGAATGAGGTTTCCTTTGATGTGCAGGAGCATGAAATATTTGGCGTGATTGGGCCTAATGGCGCAGGTAAGACAACTTTATTCAATACGATTACAGGATTAATTGCGCCAACGAGTGGCAAGGTTCTCTATGGTGGACAAGAAATTACTAATCGCCGTCCGCATCAGATTGCTAAATCTGGAATTGCGCGAACATTTCAAAATATCCGTCTGTTTGGCGAACTGTCAGCATTAGAGAATGTGGCGATCGCCCGACACTTAAGCACCACGACAGGTATTTGGAAGGGAATCTTCAACTTATCACCAACCCCAAAAGAAGAAAAACAAACCTACGATCGCGCCTTAGAATTATTAGAATTAGTGGGACTTAGCGATCGCGCTGATATCAAAGCCAAAAATTTCTCCTATGGCGATCAACGCCGCCTTGAGATCGCCCGCGCCCTCGCTTTGCAACCAAAATTATTATTACTCGATGAACCTGCCGCAGGGATGAATCCTAATGAGAAAGGACAATTAAGCGATTTCATTCGCAGCTTACGCGATCGCTTTGACCTCACAATTTTACTAATCGAACATCATGTTCCATTAGTGATGGGGCTATGCGATCGCATAGCGGTTTTAGATTTTGGACAACTAATTGCGATCGGCAAGCCTGAAGATGTGAAAAGCGATCGGGCAGTAATTGAGGCTTATTTGGGGGATGAAGGTTAACAAATCAATTTAAGGTTTGATATTTATTTCTCTTTACATATTGAGCGATCGCCAATAAGTTAGCAGAAACTTTACCCCCCCCCAGTGAAAGATTAGAC
>JBBRQX010000179.1:0-6063 GCA_038225745.1 Pseudanabaenales cyanobacterium
CAAGTCATGCTCAACTGGGTTTTATATGATTCTACGGTGTTCGGAACGAGCATCGTCAAACGTGGAGAGTCTAGCTCTACTCCATCCCCTACTCATTGTGGCGGGATGGCGCAACTTGGCTCGGCGAAGCGTAAAAAACACTCCTTGCTCGATGGGAATTTAGAAACCCCATCCTCGCGCAGCAGGGTGGGGTAGTTCATTGATGCGATCTTCAGTATCTGTATATTTACCGTCAGCGAATGCCATCACCACCGCCATTCTTAAAAAGTTTTGTCCCACATCGCGATCACTACCTAATGCATCAGCCAACTCTTGAGCGCTAATCGGTTCAAAAGCGGCGATCGCGACTTCTTCTCCCCATTCATCACTATGGCTAATTTGATCGAATAAGGTATGCTCTTGATCACTGTAATCATTGTCTGCAAGGGCAATACTCATGAGTCCCCGCAACCAAGCCAAAATCTGTGTTTGCGTGTAAGTCGGACGATCTGTTTGCATAACAAGTTAGTCTACAGGTTGGTTAGATCATAGATTGATTTTTTGCGAATTGATAGTTTTACCAAGAATAATTAAACTTTGCTCGAGGCCATCTAACTCGGCAATTTCTGGTAAAAATCCCCATTGTTCAAAGCCAAGCTTTTCAAATAGATGCACACTCGCAATATTGTGGGCAAATACAAAACCGACTAATTTAGAAATATCCAGTTTGGGGCAGTTTGCGATCGCGTGACTAAGCAACTTTTTGCCAAGCCCTCTACCTTGATCATGAGGAGCGACATAAATACTCACTTCCGCAGTTTTGTGATAGGCGGGGCGACCGTAAAACATTTGGAAGCTCAGCCAACCGATAATCTGCTCGTTACGATCGCTTTGAATATCGCGATCGCCGATCGTCATTACCCAGACAGGGTAGCGATCGTTATGCGATCGAAACCAAGCGCGGCGGCTCTCAACGGTGATCGGATCGAGATCGGCTGTCGCCAGACGTGTGGGGATCGCTGCATTATAAATCTCAATAATTGCAGGTAAATCTGACTCTACGGCAAGCCGAATTTGCATATTGTTCTCTTACTCCTAATTTTATTAATTACAGCGCTTTGCGATGAAGCCAAACCCAAATTTCTTATAAAAGCCCCGCTTTGCGTGGCTTTTATAATGATGCTGTTTTTATTTTTTAGCTAGAGTAACGCATAGCGTCACTTTTTATTTCTAGGTTTTAGTTTATGATCTTTGTATGGAACTATTTGCTGGTTTGCTGACAACAGTTTTAGGTTTAGCTGGCGCATCAGGGATTGCGATCGATAAAATCGCAACCGACTTTTTGCGTGGGCAAATTGTGCGGGCTGATGTGCTAGAGGTGCGAGTTGATAATGCGCCTAATTACCAAATTTTGTTGGGGAAAATTGATCGCATCCGTGTGGCGGGTCGTGGGGTTTATGTTTTAGAATTTTTACGAATCGATGAGATCGATCTAGAAACCGATCCGATTAGCATCGATCCTAGTGCAGTGCAATCTGGCAAGATAATCTTGCGCCGTCCGTTGCAAGCGGCCGCCAGAGTAATCTTGCGCTCTGAAGATATCAATAGGGCTTTGCGATCGCCAAATGTGCAATCTTCTTTTAAAAATCTTAGTATTGATATTAGTGGAAGTAATAAAGCTAAGCCTGAAATTTATGATCTCATCAATCCTGAAGTTACTTTTTTAGAAGGCGATCGCATCCGTCTAGAGGCGACGTTACAGGCGCAACCGACAACAGCGAAGCCTAACCCTACAAAATTAGATGTATCTGTGAACGCAGAGCTAAAGACAGTCGGTGGCACAAAATTACAAATTATCAATCCTCAAATCGCCTTAGCAGGAACGCCAATACCCGATCGCATTGCCAAAGCTTTTACAGAAGGATTGAATAAAGTTTTAGATTTGCGGCAATTGGAAAGTAAAGGAATCACAGCGCGAGTTCTGAAACTAGAGTTTACGGAAGGAAAAATGCAAGTGATTGGTTTTGCGAAAATAGACTCTATTCCTGATCAATAGCCACAACCATGCTTACTTACTTTTGCTAGAACTAGCCTGCAACAAAACTTTTTCTAACTGAGCAAAGTCAATGGAATTGCTGATATATGCGTTCATTCCTGCTGCGAGGCTGGTGCGAGTAGACGATCGCTTTGTAAAGATGGCGCGATCGCAGGGCTGACTTTTTCTGGCATAATTAGGGACTGATCTTGAGTTTGATCTTGCGACGATATCAAATCCAATTCAAAGCTAAATGTACTACCCACATTGGGCTGACTAGTCACCTTGATTTCGCTTTCCATCTGTTTGGCGAGGTTTTGGCTAATCGCTAAACCTAACCCTGTGCCTTGATATTTTGTTTTCGCGTCGCCGACCTGCTCAAAGGGTAAGAAGATCTTTTCAGCATCTGCTGCCGCCATGCCTACACCTGTATCGATGACCGCAAATCGGATGGATTCGTAAGGATTTCCTGCTTGGTTAATGGATTGGCCCTTGCTAACTGCTAAGGAGATATTGCCAGTATCAGTAAACTTAATGGCATTGCTGAGTAAATTGAGAAGGATTTGTCTCAAGCGTTTTTCGTCTGCATAGATCGTTTTAGGCAAATCAGCCGCAAACTGAGTTGTCAAATTCAGATTTTTGGCGATCGCTTTAGCCAAAACCATGCTGACAGTTACATCCAAGAACTCAGCTAAAGCGAGAAAATTTGGCTCAATCGTCATTTTTTCGGCTTCGATTCTGGTGATATCTAGAAGATCTTCAATTAAGGAAAGTAGATGGGCTCCAGACTGATAGATAATTTCTAAGTATTGGCGAGATTCAGGATCTAAGGTCTCACTGTCTTGCAAAAGTTGGGAAAAGCCCATAATCGAATTTAGCGGTGTCCGCAACTCATGACTCATGTTCCCTAGAAATTCGCTTTTAGCAATGTTAGCGGCTTCAGAAGTAATCATCGCGGCGGACAATTTTTGATTGTTAACAGTCAGTTGTTGCTTCTGATCGTTGCGTTCGGTGATATCTTCGATCGCGATCAAGATCATTTGACCAATATTTGGTTGGTCGATCTGACAAGCATTGAGCAATACCGTCCGAGTACCTATTTGCGGAAAGTTTTGGGTGATTTCATAATCTTGGACAGTAAAATCCATTAACAAAATCTCATTTAGCAGCGATCGCAGCTTAGGAGTATTCCACGCTCCCTGACTAAGTGCAAAGATTGATTGTCGCTCAGTTTGATGAGAAGTCGTTTGGAAGACTGTATAAAAAGCATGATTGGCAGTCACCACTTCCATCTGACTATTGAGAACAATTAAGGGCTGATGTAAAGTCTCAATGATGGCGGTAGCATAGTTGCGCGAAGCTTCCAACTCAATCGTTTTACGTTGCAGCAGATTGATATCGATCAAGCCGACCACAACTCCATCAATGCGATTGTCGGTAGTGCGGTAGGGACGAATTCTCAGGATATACCAATCCCCATCATGATCTTGGATATTCTGCTCATAGGGAATCAGGGTATCGATTACCGATGTCATCAATGTCTGGATATTCGGAACATCAAGGTTATTTTTGATTTGGCTAAAGGGTCGCCCCACATCACTGGCAATCAGGTTAAAGGCTTGCTCTGCCATTGGCGTAAATCGCCTGATTCGCAAATCGCCTGACAACATCAAAATCGGGATATTCACACTGCTGAGCAGATTCTGCATATCATTATTGACATCATGCAACTGGTCATTGCCAATGCGTAGTTCATCGTTAATTGTACTTAACTCTTCATTAGTGGCTTGGATTTCTTCTTTGGCAGTTTCCAGTTCCTCATTGGCACTCTGCAATTCTTCATTACTAGACAAGAGTTCTTCACCCGCTACTTTTAGGTCTTGGTTATTTGTTTCTTGCGACTCGATGATCGCTCGCAAATATTCCTTAGTTTGCGCTAACTGATGCGTGAGGCTAGCCATCTCAACATCTCTACTCGCACCATCTTGAGGGGGGGTGGCGCGTCGATCTGTTTGAGCAGGTGCTAACAGGCGCTGCTGTGAACTACTCTCAAAAAGTACCAAAAAATACCGATTTCCATTAAGCACCAATGGAATTACATCGATCTTAACGATTACATCCCCCTCCATCTCAATTCCATCTTTAGAGATCGAGATACCTTGCTCCTTGACTTTAGAAATCACCGATCGCAACTCTAGCCTTAAAGATTCATTAGCCATTTTTAGCAAGTTCAAACTTGCCTTACCGGGGGCTGGCTCTAGGTAGGCACTGGTCTGTCCTCGAAATTGCAAAATCTCTAGATCCTCATCAATCATGACCCCCACAGGCGCATATCGACTCAATACTGTCCGATCAGCTAACCGTTCTAAATCAGTTTCCGATGCAGGTTCTCTATACTTTGTCAAACTAGAAGACTCATTTTTCTGCGTTCTTAGATGACTGCCTGTAAAAAGGTGATTATTCATCTTTGATGATGTGGGTTTACTCTTATAAATTCGGTTCTTTTTGTCGGCGATCGCAAATAAATTGTCTGCATTACTAATTCCTTCAGAACTACCCAACATTAAAAACCCATTAGAATTGAGTGCGTAATGAAAAATAGGCATCACCTTTTTTTGCAGAACTGGTTCTAGATAAATCAGCATATTCCGACAACTGATCAAATCTAACCGTGAGAATGGCGGATCGCTAACCAAGTCTTGCTTCGCAAACACGCACAAATTTCGCACCAATTTACCAATCTGATAGCCACCTTGAACGGGTAGAAAAAATCGACGCAATCGCTCTGGTGAGATATCAATCACGGCATTGCTGCTGTAAATGGCTGCTCTCGCTTTCTCGATCGCCACCAGACTAATATCTGTGGCGAAAATTTGAATTGGATGCTTTTTAGGCAAATTGTCCAAAAACTCTAATAAAGTAATTGCGATCGAATAAACCTCTTCCCCTGACGCACAACCCACTACCCAAATCCGAATTGGTGAGTTTAAGGGTTTATTTTGACAAATTTCTGGAAATACGATTTGGCTGAGGGCGTTAAAAGACTCTGGTTCACGAAAGAAGCAAGTCACATTAATGAGAATGTCATGATAAAGCTTCTCGACTTCAAGCGGATACTCTTGCAAGTATTCAGCATACTCGCTTAACTCTTGCATGTTTAGCAAGCCCATGCGTCTGGCAAGCCTTCTCTTGATCGTACCTTGTTTGTAATGGGTGAAATCTACGCCCATTCGATTGTGTAGCATTTCTAAAATAATTGCTAAAGCTTTCACACTTTCTGGGTTCTCTGTAAAGATGGCGGCTGAGCGATCGCTGAGTTCGTAAGAAGTATTCGTAAGACTGGATGAATCGTTAGATTCAGAATTGTCTTCCCTAAGATTTCCTAATTCACGCGCAATGTCTATCGGCGGCAATATAAAATCCACGTAGCCCGATGCGATCGCGATCATCGGCATGGTCGGAAATTGTGCCGAACCTAGCTCTTGAGCGAAGGTGATCCCCCCTGCCGCTTTAATGGCCCCTAAACCCACCGTGCCATCTTCGTTATTACCTGACAAAATTACGGCGATCGCCTGATGTCCGCGATCGTCTGCAAGTGAGCTAAAAAACTCATCAATCGCCATGTACTTGCCCTTAACTAGCTCACGCGCCCTTAGCATCAAGATGCCATTCTCTAAAGTCATCAAAGTATTCTGCGGAATCACATACACCGTATTGGGCCGAACCTCCATATTGTCAGTGGCTTCACTGACAGGCATCTTCGTAGAATGTTGTAAAATCTCACTTAATTGGCTGTCATATTGCGGCGCTAAATGCTGGATCAACACAAAGCCCATACCAGTATCTTCTGGTAAGTTATTTAAAATCTCTGTAAATACTTGCAATCCACCCGCAGAAGCACCTAAGGCGACAATCTTAAAGCGATCGTCACGCGGATTTGGCTCAAATTTCACTAACGAACCAGAGGATTCATTTCCTTCTAAATTTGATTCTGATTTGTCAGGCATTGTATTTTATCTGGCTAAGATACAAAATGACCTTAATATAAA
>JBBRQX010000180.1:0-6063 GCA_038225745.1 Pseudanabaenales cyanobacterium
AATAACTCAGTCGCTTCAAAAATAGGGTTGCGAATCTCGGTATAAGCGGCTTGAGCGAGGATTTGTCGCGCAGTTGTCTCGACCTGCTGCCAATACTAAATTTCGGGGGCAAGGATGGCGCGAGTGCCGCGTGTGACCGGAAGTGAAGACATGAATAGTGTGGTTTACAGGAATCTGTGATGTTCTTCCAGAATACAGCGCTTTGCACTTCAGTCAAACCCCCTAACCGCGATCGCATTTTAGCCCAGTATAAATATTTAGCTTCGAGAGGGAATATCTCATACAGCACTCTCTACTAAAAGGCGATCGCAAGATCAGTTCTCGTCTGGTTTGAGGCAATGCGATCGCTAATACAGTGCAAGCTTCAATCGCCTAACAGCTAAATGCGATCACTCATCGTTTATCGATATTTCGCCATGCCGATCGCTTAAAATTCGATCCATGCGGATATTGCGATCGCCCATGAGCGAGAAAATTGCGGGAAGCCTTTCGCATAGATGGATAGGAGAGAAGTTAAGATCCCCGACTTTTTCTTTAAATGCAAAGTTTGTCTGTTTCCATCACCCAAAAAGTCGGGGATCTCTGCAATTACAGGTTTCTTTTTGCGATCACTTTATTTCCCTTGCAGGCGCTGGAGTGCGGCGAGGTTGTTGCGTGCGGTAATGGTATCGGGATGTTGATCGCCTAACAGTTCTTGAAACAGGTTCAGAGTTTGAATATAAAGAGGTTCTGCTTCTTCATATCTCCCTTGCGAATTGTACAGCCCTGCGAGGTTGTTGAGACATAGTGCGACAAAGGGATGTAAGTCGCCTAAGAGTTCTTGGCTCAATGTAAGAGCTTGTTTACAAAGAGGTTCGCTTTCTTTATATCTCTCTTGCAAACGGTATAGTCCAGAGAGACTTTTGTGACTGATTACAGTAGAAGGATGGCGATCACCTAGCAGTTCTTTCATAACATTCAATGAATTCTTGTATGAACCTTCGACTTGTTCGTAAAGCCCCGCAAACCCTTTAACTCATCGCGATTAAAGCCCTGCGGTTGCGATGTGGGTAAAGATTCCCCAGAAATCTCAAATAAAGCCGCATCTTCTACTAATTGCCAAGGCATAGGCGCTAAAGCAAACAAACCCAACAAACAAGCCAATCTTTGCGATCGCGATGACAACTCCTGCCAACTCAAAGTAAACGACGCAACGACATTTAAATTACTCGGCAGCAACCTCTTTTCCTCATCCGTCAACCGTGCCAACTGCTTCATACATTCCGCTTGCAAGCGATTTATCAAATCCGAGATCGAAGTATCCTGCTGATTCGGCAAAGCCAAATAACGCCCCACCAACTCGATCGCCAAAGGCAACCGCCCCAACCTCTCGCACAAAGCCGCGATCGCCTCCTCCTCCCTGCGCCAATCCCCCACCGCCAAAAAAGACCTTAACAAATCCACCGCCGCATCCAGTTCCAACACATCCAAACTATATTGCTGCATCGCTCCACCCAACGCCAACCGCGTCGTTGCCAATACACAGAAATTGCTACCCAATGGCGGCAAAAAAGGCTCCACCGCCTCGTAATCCTTCACATCATCCAAAATCACCAACATCCTTTTGCCTTGCTCATCCTTCTTCGCTCCAGAATACAGATGTAAATCTAGGCATTTCCAGCAATAAGCCGCCAACTTCTCCGCCGAGTCCAGATCGTCGGGCATTTTCTGATCTAGCTGCACCCGCACAAATTCTTGCAACTGGAGCGCAATATCATTATTTGCCTGTAACCAACAGACCCCACCGCGATAGTCCGTCAACACATGACGCAGCGCATATTGTATCGACAGTTCCGTTTTCCCCACACCGCCCATACCCTTAACATAAGCCGAAACCGCCACCCGTTGATTTTGCATCAAAAGTTCATGGACTCGCACTAAGTCATCTTCCCGCCCCGCAAAAAAAGTCACATTAGTCGGCGGCAAATTCAGCAAAATCCCCGCTTGCTTCGCTTCTTGCAAAATCTGGTTAATATTCTGAGTGATACTCTCAATCGTTAGATTGCCACCAACATTGACATTTTCTAAAGCTGATTGCCTAATTTGCGGTTGTTCCGTCATGTTTACTCTCGATTAAAGAAAGTGAGGTATTTTTGCATTGGCTGTATCCTTTAGGATACACTGGAAATATGATTGAAATTCGCCAAACCGAAACCTATTCCAAATGGTTTAACTCTTTGCGCGATCGCGAAGCCAGAGTGCGGATCGACATTCGGCTCCGTCGTCTCTCTATGGGCAATGCTGGAGACGTAAAACCAGTTGGTAAAGGCTTATCGGAACTGCGTATTGACTACGGCGCAGGTTATCGAGTCTATTTCATCCAGCGAGGAGATACATTTGTTGTCTTGCTAGCGGGTGGAGACAAACGCACTCAAAATCGAGATATACAGACAGCTTTAGATTTAGCGCAAGATTTATAGGAGATCATGATGAATAAACTTCAAACCTATCCTTGGGATGCAGCAGATCATCTCGAAACTAAAGAGGATATAACTGCATATCTTCAAGTTGCTCTCGAAGATGGTGACCCAGCTTTGATCGTTGCCGCACTGGGAGATATTGCTCGTTCCAAAGGAATGACCCAGATTGCTCGTGAAACAGGACTGGGACGCGAAAGTCTCTATAAATCACTCGCGATCGAAGGCAATCCAGAATTTGCAACAGTTCTCAAAGTATTGCAAGCACTCGGTCTGCGTTTCCAAGTCGTTGAAGCGTAGCTTGCGATCGACAAAAATCGGATCGATAGGTAGCGACTCCAATACCGCCTTACCCAAACTCAACACCTCGCGATCGCCAGATTCTAACTGCCCAGCGATTTCAGGTGAATGCTCACGAATTTTTGCGATCGCCTCCTTCGTTTTCGCCAGCGTCGCCTCGCCAAATTTCTCGCCCGTCTTTTCTAACGCTTTTGTGAAAAATATCGTGGCGATCGCTGTTGCACTAGTAAGTGGCTCCATAAGACTTTTCCAATGATGACCAGCCTATTATGAACCTAAAAAATAAGAGGTGGTACTTTGCACCACCTCTTATTTTTTGGGTTTAGCACGATTGCGATCGCACTGTACATTCAGAAGGTAACAAATCTAGGTAAAATCTGGACAGTGCCAGTTAATTTAAATATCCCCCATGCCAGAAGATAACGCTAACCAACCGCAAATAAGCCAATCGGCTAATGAAGCAGTATTTAATGAGGTATTAAAAAGTATAGACATCGACCCTGCTTTGCTTGCCGAACTTGGTGAAATAACTAATGATCCTGAACAGGCGATCGATATGGCGATCCGTCAATGGTTGCAACGTCGGGCGATTAAAGAAGCTGATCGCTCACGTCCACTCACGATGAATCCAGTTGTGCCACCACGCGGCGAATGGAACGATTAATTTATGATTAAGCAAGCTTAAATAAGACTTATGCAAGATTTTTGGCTACTCAACGGCTTTTTTTTGGCTTTGGGGCTGATCCATATCATCATTTCCCTGATTTTTATCTTTAGCCCGAAGCCCCGCAACTCCAGAAACCGCAATAAATTGATATTAAAGTCGTTCAAATCAAACTCAAGAAAGATTTTTGGCTATAATCTTTTGGTCTCTGGATTATTGATTAGTCTTACGGCTGCCTTAATTTTAATATTCGGGCGATCCGTCAATTTATTAGTGTTAGCGGCGATAAATCTTGCAGTTACTTTTATCGCCCTGAGACTCAATCTATTTCATGACGCAGAGAACGCTCCTATGCCGACCATCCGCACCAATGAAAATGAAGAATTCGCAGAGAATGCGTCAAGTAGGGAAAATAATAGAGAAATGATGATCCCGATCGCTCCACAATCAACTGAAATCGATCTGATTACTGAACCGATCGCCAATCAACCAGTATTAGCCAGCAAGCCTTGTATAGAAATTTCCCCCGAATTATTTGCCGAGTTAATAGAAGTATCTAACGATCCTACGGCGGCTGTGGATGAAGCGATTCGTTGGTGGTTGCGCCGTCGTTTAGTCGATGACGATTCTATCAACCCTAATCGTAAAAATTTGCGCTCCAGTGAATCTTGGCGAGTGCAACAACAAAGCTGGAATGATTAGTGGTGAGCGCTTTTGATGCAGTCTTGGGACAAACTCAGGCGATCGCATTATTAAAGGCGGCGATCAAACGCGATCGCATTGCACCTGCTTATTTATTTGCAGGGACGAGTGGCGTGGGACGCAGCAAGACAGCTTTGGCATTTGCTGAAGTTTTATTAGGCGATCGCAAGTCTGCTAATCGGATTAGCGATCGCAATCATCCCGACTTGCTATGGGTGGAGCCGACTTATTTAGATAAGGGCAAAATGCTCACCGCAAAGGAAGCCGAGGCATCAGGACTAAAGCGCCGCGCTTTGCCTCAGATCAGGATCGAGCAAGTACGCGAAATTAGTGAATTTGTCAGCCGATCGCCCCTTGAATGCAAGCGATCGGTCGTCATCCTTGAAGAAGCGCAATCGATGGCAGAGTCTGCTGCCAATAGTTTGCTCAAAACCCTCGAAGAGCCGCTTTATGCCACGATTATTTTGATCGTTCCTGACGCTGGCTCGATTTTGCCGACCCTAGTTTCGCGCTGCCAACGTATCCCATTTACAAGACTGAATCAAGAGCAGATGCAAGAAGTCCTTACTCGCGAAGGTCATACTGAAATTCCGCCCGAAGTGGTGGCGCTTGCTCAAGGTTCAGCAGGACAGGCGATTGAGTCTTTCGATCGCTTCAAGAATATCCCCGCCGAGTTGTTAAGCTCAGTGCGTCAAATTCCTAAAGATGCCAAAAGTGCGATGGCGATCGCCAAACAAATCACTAAAGAGCTAGAGGTTGATTTGCAATTGTGGTTAATTGATTATTTGCAAAATTATTTTTGGGAGCAGCAAAGATCTAAGTCAGTTTTGCAGCATCTCGATAAAGCAAGGGAGTTAATTGCGCGTTATGTCCAACCACGACTGGTTTGGGAAGTGACGCTTTTGCAAATAGCGGGAAAGATTTAGCAATTCAAGTAAACTATAAAAATACTTAACACCTTTATATAAAATATGGTCACAGCAGCACCCGATACCAAATTTGACACAAATGCCCGTGATTTATTTCAGGCGGCTTACGAAAATCGTTATACATGGGACAGCAATTTTTCGGGCATGACTGCCAATGTGTCTGTGGCGATCAATGGCGTAGCGCGTACTGGCAAAGCCAAGATTGCTCCAGATTTGACCGTGGAAGTGACTATGGACGAGCCACAACTGATCGATCGCACCACGCGTACTCCTAGCGGCGAAGAAAAAACGGTTTCCGTTGATGAAGGTCAAGAATGGCTATATAACCAACTGCGCGATGTGGTCACTCACCGTAAGCGCAAAACTTTTGAAGAAGCTCATGGCAAATCATCGTTTAATCTTGGTGCAGCCGATGAGTCTGGAGCCGTAGAAATTTTGGTTACTGGTGACTCGATGGGATCGAACTACAAAGTTCGTGGTAAGGAGATCGCGATGGTCAGCCGTGTGATGGGACGGATTGGCTTTGTGATCAATCACCTCGGACATTTGGATACTGGTGAAGGCTATATTTCTTCGCTCTACACCGCAGTTTTCCGTAACCCAATGAATGATGAGATTGTGCGTCAAGCTCGTTTTGAAGATGTCTACGAAAAGTTTGGTAATTACTATGTGATGACCAAGCAAATCGTGCAGTCTAACGAGCAAGGTACAACGAAAAACTACGAAATTATTTTTAGTGATATTCAGCTAAGTAGCTAGGCATCATAAAGCCCAAAAAGCTGTGGCGATCGCTGCGCGATCGCCACAGCTTTTTGGGCTAAAGTTTTCTTTTGTGAACCTTGCAAAACAAAGGTTTATAAAAAGATTAAAGAACAAGGGGCTTAGAGCATGTTTGAAAATTTGGGATTTAGCCAAAAGTTCTAATTGATCCCCCTCAATCCCCCTTTTTAAGGGGGAAGAATATCAAGTCTCCCCCCTTTTTAAGGGGGGCTGGGGGGGATCGCAAACAAGG
>JBBRQX010000181.1:0-6041 GCA_038225745.1 Pseudanabaenales cyanobacterium
GATGTCTGTTGATATTTCCTTAGAAACCCTCTGGAATCAAGTTCTCGAACTGCTTGAAAGCCAACTTAGCCGCCCTACATACGAAGGATGGATCAAGACAGTTGTGGCAAATGAGCTTACGGCCGATCGCTTGACGATTCGTACGCCATCAGTTTTTGCGAAAAATTGGCTGCATAAATATTATTTTCAAAACATTACCGATGCCGTCACGGAAATTCTTGGCTATCCCGTGGAAATTTATATTGAGGCGGCTCCAATTAGTGAGCCACCTACGGGGCAACCTCAATTAAATCTAGATCTTGACACGCTAAATCTTGACACTATTGAAATTAGTCAAGACGGGATGCTAGAAACAGCGATCGCGGCAGAGGCGGTGCAAGCGATGGCAGCAGCAATCCCCACCAATAATACTCAAAGCAATCGCCAGTCGGAAACCCATGCCAATGCACCGCGCCCCATCAATCTTAATATTAAGTACAATTTCAATCGTTTTGTAGTTGGCTCGGCAAATCGGATGGCTCATGCCGCCGCGTTGGCAGTCTCCGAGTCCCCCGGTCGTGAGTTTAATCCTTTGTTTTTATGTGGTGGTGTGGGCTTAGGCAAAACCCATCTGATGCAAGCGATCGCCCATTACCGCCTAGAAATTGAACCGAAAGCAAGAATTGCCTACGTTTCCACGGAGCAGTTCACCAACGATCTGATTTCGGCAATTCGTAAAGACAGTATGCAAAGATTTCGGGAGTTATATCGCGAGATCGATATGTTGATTGTCGATGACATTCAATTTATAGAAGGTAAGGAATATACCCAAGAAGAGTTTTTTCACACTTTTAATACGCTCTACGAAACTGGTAAACAAATCGTAATTGCTAGCGATCGCCCTCCCGCCCAAATTCCCCGTTTGCAAGAACGACTTTGCTCACGCTTCTCAATGGGATTGATTGCCGATATCCAAGTTCCCGATTTAGAAACTCGCATGGCAATCTTGCAAAAAAAAGCTGAATACGACCATCTCAAAATCCCCACCGATGTTCTGCATCACATTGCCGCTAGCTATACTTCCAATATCCGTGAATTGGAAGGAGCATTGGTGCGAACCGTTGCCTATATCTCGATTTCGGGATTACCAATGACCGTGGAAAATGTCGCCCCTGTTCTCAATCCTCCCAAAGAACCTGTGGAAGTATCTGCCGAGATGGTTTTGAGGGTGGTTACAGAAATGCTAAATATCGATCTGGCCGATCTATTAGGAAACTCACGGCGACGAGAAATTAGCCAAGCGCGTCAATATGTAATGTATTTAATGCGCCAACATACTAATCTCAGCTTGCCCAAAATCGGCGAAGCAGTGGGCGGTAAAGATCATACAACGGTGATGTATAGCTGCGAAAAGGTGGCTCAACTACAATCTACCGATGGGGATATCGCGCAGTTATTGAGACAATTAAGCGATCGCATTTATCTAGTCGCGCAAACTAAAAACTAAAGTTTTAAAAGCAGCTATACTAAAAACACTAGACTGGTTAAGCATCGATTCTATTAAGGATTAGAGTAGTTATGACTGAGTTACTTGAACACACAATTACTAAAGTAAGAAATTTATCCGTCGATCAACAAGATGCGATCGCGCTAATGATTCTGGAAGAGCTTGAGGATGAAATCAAATGGGATATTTCATTTGAACGTTCCAAAGATATTTTGGCAAAACTAGCTGGAGAGGCAATATCAGAATATCGCTCTGGTAAAGCGCAGGAATTATATCTAGAAAAGCTGTGAAATCAATTGTCACGGCACCATTCCGTAAACTTTTTGCTGATTTACCGATTCAAATCCAAGAAAAAGCAAATGATACCTATCTTCAGTTTAGGCAAAATCCTAATCATCCAAGTTTACGATTCAAAAAAGTTCATCCTGAATTGCCAATTTACTCGGTTCGTATTACCAAAAACTATCGTGCTGTTGGTCAATTAGATGGAGATGTAGTGATTTGGTTTTGGATTGGTTCTCATGAAGAATATGACAGAATACTTTCTCAGTTATAAATAAAAAATATTTACGCTCATATGGGGAAATATACAAAGTTACTTAAAGAAGCTGACTAAAATTCTTACATCTACAAAGTATAAGTTTTTTGTGAAATGAGATCTTCACCTGACTCCCTACATGAGCGGAGGCTTTTCACTATGAGGAGTGATGAATAATTGCAAAGCTTGGGACAAAGCCAACCTATCGTTATAATAAGTAGGTAAGTATACCCTTAAAATCCAAAAAGCTGTAGCACACGCACAGCGTGCGCTACAGCTTTTTAGTTTTTGGGCTTTATCATACTTATCTAATGTCTAGATTAATTCAAACTTTTATGGCTAGCCTTCCCTCTCTTACTGGTGCTGAAATCCGCACAAAATTTCTCAAGTTTTTTGAGGAGCGTGGTCACAAGGTCATGCCTAGCGCATCCCTTGTACCCGCCGATCCGACTGTGTTACTGACGATCGCGGGAATGCTGCCATTTAAGCCGATTTTTCTAGGACAGCAGGAGCCTGAAGTCCCACGCGCCACGACTTCGCAAAAATGTATTCGTACTAATGATATTGAGAATGTCGGTAGAACGGCGCGTCACCATACATTTTTTGAAATGTTGGGGAATTTTAGCTTTGGTGATTATTTCAAAAAAGAGGCGATCGCTTGGGGATGGGAACTCGTAACCAAGGTTTTTCAATTGCCAGCAGAGCATTTATTTGTTAGCGTCTACCACACCGACGAAGATGCTTTTGCAATTTGGCGCGATGCGATCGGTATTCCTGCTCATCGGATTCAGCGCATGGGCGATGATAATTTCTGGGCTTCGGGTGCAACAGGGCCATGTGGCCCTTGTTCTGAGATCTATTATGACTTTCATCCAGAATTAGGGGATGAGAATATTGATTTAGAGGATGATTCACGGTTTTTGGAGATATATAATCTTGTCTTCATGGAATTGAATCGTGATAGTAATGGTAATCTCACGCCACTGAAAAAGCAAAATATTGATACAGGTTTGGGATTGGAACGCATGGCGCAAGTTTTGCAAGGCGTTCCCAATAACTATGAGACAGATTTAATCTTCCCAATCATCAAAAAAGCTGCGGATATTGCAGGGATTGATTATCACCAGAGCGATGCGAAAGTAAAGACTTCGCTGAAGGTGATTGGCGATCATGTCCGTTCGGTTGTACATATGATTGCGGATGGAATCAATGCCTCCAATGTTGGGCGCGGCTATGTGATGCGCCGCCTGTTGCGAAGGACAGTACGACATGGTCGTTTGATTGGTATCTCTGGTACATTTGCCTCTGAGGTTGCTGAGGTGGCGATCGCACTTTCAGAATCGGTTTATCCAAACACCCGCGAAAGAGAACAGGTAATCAAGGATGAAATCAAGATTGAAGAAGTTCGCTTCTTACAAACCCTAGAGCGTGGCGAGAAGCTGCTTGAAGAAATTCTCACGAAACCTGAGTTGCAATCTACAAAAATAATTTCAGGTGTGGATGCCTTTACTCTTTATGATACTTACGGATTTCCATTAGAGTTAACTCAAGAGATTGCGGAAGAGCAAGGCTTTACGGTTGATGCGGAAGGCTTCGAGATTGAGATGAAAAAGCAACAAGTGCGATCGCAAGCTGCTCATGAAGACATTGACCTGATGGCAAAAGATAACTGGGCAAATATCGCTAAGGAAATCGGCAAAACTGAATTTCTAGGCTACGCAGAGCTTAGCAGCACCGCTACCATCAAAGCGATCCTTGTTAATGGCGAACTGGTAAAAACTGCGATCACTGGCAACAAAGTCCAAATCGTCTTAGACCGCACACCCTTCTATGCGGAATCAGGCGGACAAGTTGGCGATACTGGCTACTTGGTAATTAGTGATGCGATCGCGAAAATTAGCGATGTGCAGAAACAAGCAGATTTATCCATCCACATTGGACAAATTGAACGTGGTGAAATTGCGATCGGTGATGAAGTCAACGCTCAAATTGCAGTGTCAGAGCGTCGTCGCAGTCAAGCCCACCATACGGCAACTCACCTCTTACAAGCAGCCTTGAAAAAGATTGTCGATCCTAATGTCTCCCAAGCGGGTTCATTAGTTGATAGCGATCGCCTCCGTTTTGATTTCAATCTCAACCGCGCTGTAACTGCCGAAGAGATTCATCAAATCGAACTGCAAATCAATAACTGGATTGCGGAAGCTCATGACTCCGTAATCGAAGTATTACCGATCGCCCAAGCAAAAGCTAAAGGTGCGATCGCCATGTTTGGTGAAAAATACGGCGCAGAAGTGCGCGTAATCGATATTCCTAACGTGTCGATGGAGCTTTGCGGCGGTACGCATGTAAAGAATACTAGTGAAATTGGCTTGTTTAAAATTATTTCTGAAGCAGGTGTTGCCTCTGGTGTACGCCGTATTGAGGCGATCGCAGGTCAAGCAGTTTTAGAATATTTGAATGTGCGCGATGGCATCACCAAAGATTTAAGCGATCGCTTTAAAATTAAGCCAGAAGAAATTTGCGATCGGGTTACAGGTTTGCAACATGAGCTAAAAACTGCTCAAAAAGAAGTGGAACAACTCAAGCAGGAATTAGCCTTAGTCAAAGCTGATACTCTTATACACGAAGCCGAACCTGTGGGCGAATTTAAGATTCTCGTTGCTCAACTTCCTGATATTGAAGCTGAAGCGCTCAAAGCTGCCGCAGAAAAACTTTCTGCGAAGTTAGGAAAAAGCGCAGTGATACTAGGCTCCTTTACTGATGATGGCAAAGTTACGCTGGTTGCTTCTTTCAGCAAAGAAGTAATTGCTAAAGGCTTACAAGCTGGCAAATTTATCGGTGCGATCGCGCAAATCTGCGGCGGCGGCGGCGGCGGTCGTCCGAACCTCGCGCAAGCAGGTGGTAAGGATGCGAGTAAGTTGCCAGAAGCCTTGAAAGCGGCTGAAGCTCAGTTAAAACACGCTCTTGGTAATTCTTAGAAATTCTCTTGTGTCAAGATAGAAGTTAAAACATGAAACTACACTCGTTAGCAATTGAAAATTTTCGAGCAATTAAAAATCTGAATTTAGATTTTACTGACGAATTGTCAAAGCCAAGATTAATGACTTTAATCGTTGGCCCTAACGGTTCTGGCAAAACTTCCATTTTTGATGCTATTGATATTGTTGTTAAAACCTTTGAAGATCCACAAAATCCTCAACTCAGAGATGGATTGATTTTTTCTCCTCAGCAAATTGTAAGAGGAAAAGGATATGTTGCAAATATAGGCTTTGAATATTCAATAAATAAGGATGAAGCAGAAGTAATTAAAAAAATTTATGCTGATCTTGGCATTTCTGCTTTTTTAGAAGAGGGAAAAAAGTTTCCCGTGCAGGATAGTCTGAAATTTACTTGGTTTTTTCCCCCATCACAAATTATGGAGCGATTTAAGACTTTTGATTGTGATGAATCAACTGATTTGCATAATATTTTAGGTGCAAGAGGAAAAGCCCGAAAATCTGTTGAGAGAAAGTTAGAATCTGAGAGCATTTTTGATAAAGTTGGTAGTGTTTGTTATTTAGATCAAAGGCGCACAGTAAAGCTAGAACATAGTATTTTTAACAATAAAAATCATGAAGAGTTAGAACATAATGAGGTTCTTTCATTGCTGTATAAATACTATTCTAGGCATATCACATGGAATGAAGAAAAATTTGGTGAGTCATATTGGTCTAGGATAAAACGATTATTCAACATAATTTGTTTCCCATCAGAATTAGTGCGTTTTGAGTCTGGTCCCGATTCAGATACACTTATTTTTAAGAAAAATGAGCTTGAATATGATTTATATCAAATGAGTTCTGGTGAGCATCAAATCCTAAGAATATTAGTTGGCATGACTTCAGCGATTGCCAAAAATTCAATCGTTTTGATTGATGAAATTGAACTTAATTTACATCCAACTTGGCAAAAAAGATTAATAAAAGCACTCAGAGACGATACAGATAATAATCAATATATTTTTACAACGCATTCTCC
>JBBRQX010000182.1:0-6039 GCA_038225745.1 Pseudanabaenales cyanobacterium
AGATCAACAAACTTCCCTTCCACAACATGACCATTAACTAGCATCTGTTTAACAGAACTATGATTAGTCACCGTCAGCGAAAGCACCTTACCGCGAAACTTGCGCTGTGCCGTAAACCCATACAACACCACTCAACTTTGCTCTACCTGCGGTACTCATATCCCCAAAACTATTGCAGATCGTTGGCATAGTTGCCATATGTACGGTCTAGAAATAGATCGGGATATCAATATTAAAAGCATTGCTGTCGGGCGGACAGTGATTAAAGCTCAGCGTGTAACCGAACCAATTGGTGGCGTTGCTGAGAAGCCCGCGCTGTCCGCCTAAGCGTCAGCGTCAGGAATCGTCACATCGAGTTCAGTTTGCCATCGATATTTTCGCAAATCGATCTTCCCTGCGGCACTAAAACTTATGCCTTCGCGTTCAAGTAGCGATCGCTGCAAATAGTCTGTACCAAAGCGTAACGGCGAGAGTGAAACCTCACCTTTAGCATTCACCACGCGCTGCCAAGGAATATCTAAAGTCTGCATATCAACGCGGTAGAGCGCATAGCCAACCACACGCGCTTTTCCTGCCAGATTGGCAAGCTCCGCAACTTGTCCATAGGTGGCAACTCGTCCTTTAGGAATTTGGCGCACAATTTCATAGATGCGATCGTAAGAATTATTGGTCATGACTGCTACAGCCTATTAATGGTTTGAGTGGTGCAGATAATTTTTTAAAAGTACTGCTTTGCGTCACTTTTAAAAAATTATCTGGGTTCTATGGCAGCGCAAGACGCTGTGACTATGATAAAAATTTATACTGATTATTAATTTGGTGATTCAAATCACTTCCATTTCTTTAAAACTTTAGCTATGATATTAAATGTCAAAACACTAAGACATTTTCACTGGAGATACTTCAATGTTAGCGGCGGGATGCACCGAGTCCAGAGCTACCGTAAATATAGAGGAAAAGCGCCGAACGACAACCCGCATCGCCATGCGTGTGCCGAGAAGCTGCTACGGCGAACCAATTATTTCGCGCCTCTCTTGTGAACATGGACTAATTGTAAATATTATTGCTGCGCTTCTAGGCGAAAGCCCAGAAGAAGATGGTTGGTTCACTTTAGAACTAACTGGGACAACACAGCAGATCCAAACTGGAATCATTTATTTAGAAGAACTAGATTTAGAGATTTGGGATAAAACGGCTGTCGAAGAAGAAAGCTGGTAAACAAAAGAAAAGGCTTGCTATGCAAGCCTTTTCTTTTGTTTTAAAAAGACAAGGGGCTTAAGCTCCTTGTCTTTTAGATTGAATAGCAAGGGGCTTAAGCCCCTTATTGTTGACTCGATTTGATTACTTGTTAGGCTGAGGAGTTAAGCGCAAGTAAGGCTTTACAGGATTGAATCCTTTAGGAAATTTCACCTTTGCTTCTTCGTTGGAAACTGAAGGCACGATTACACAATCATCGCCATCTTTCCAGTTAGCAGGGGTGGCAACGCTGTAGTTGTCGGTCAATTGCAGTGAGTCAATTACACGCAAAATTTCGTCAAAGTTGCGACCTGTGCTAGCAGGATAGGTCAAGCTGAGACGAAGTTTTTTGTTGGAGTCAATGATAAACACCGATCGCACAGTCAAAGTGCTGCCCGTTGCCGAATTGGGGTGAATCATGTCATAAAGTTCGGAAACTTTTTTGTCTTCATCAGCAAGGATCGGATAGTTGAGGGTAGCGCCTTGAGTTTCTTCGATATCGCCAACCCAACCTTTGTGCGACTCAACGCCATCGACACTGAGGGCGATCGCCTTAATATTGCGCTTATCAAATTCTGGTTTGAGCTTAGCGACAGTGCCTAGCTCGGTGGTGCAAACTGGGGTGAAATCTTTAGGATGAGAAAATAGAATTGCCCACTTATCGCCGATCCACTCATGAAAGTTAATAACGCCTTCGGTGGAGTCTTGAGTAAAATCGGGTACAGTATCGCCTAAACGCAGTGTCATAGTTTTAATTTAGTGTTTGAATGTGAGTCTTCTTCTTTACAAATCTAAGATACAAGATTACAGGAAAAATCGCTAGACACATAGGGCGGTATTCCCATCGCTTTACTGTAGATTTTGACACAAAGCCAAGAATTTACCAAAAATTCACCTGATGCAAAGCGTCCTCTAAGCTATGGATTTTTGCCTAAGTTGATCCCAAATAAACTATTCAGGCGATCGCGAATCCAAGACAAGGCCGCCGTTTGCGATTTTTGTAACTCCTCCTCATTTAACAATCCAAGGCTAATCGAGATCTGTTGACGTTCCGAAAGTTTTAACGCAATTTGCTCGCCTAAATCCTTATACTCAATCAAAAGTTTTTGCAATTGCTGGCGCTCGACCACAAATAAAACTGTATTTGCGGTTAAAGTCCGAACACTTGCTGTACGCGGTATTCCCATAAGCAGCGAAATTTCCCCAAAAAATTCGCCCTCGCGTAATGTCGCGATCGCCTGATTTGCTTTTTCCGAAAAAACTTCTACAGCACCAGACAAAATAATATAAAAATCTTCACTTGGCTCATTCTCGCGACAAACAACTTCTTTGATATCATAATGTTTACGATAGCCCCTAGCAATTAGTCCAAACAATTCAACTTCTGTGCATCTTTCAAAATAAGATATTCGATGTAATAAATCACGTAAGTTTTTGGTAGTTATGTCATTAGAAAGATCAGAAATATTTGAAATATCAGAAATAGAAGACGTTGATGTTTGGATTTTTTCGAGATTTTGTTCTTCTTCTAAATTAGTTATATAGGGGATAGATTTAATTGTTTCAGGATTGCGAAATACTATTTCTCTAGTTGGCGTAGGCATTTTAATACCTTTTTCTTTAATCTCATAGGCAATCCGAAAGTTCAGAGAACTACGAATTGGATCGTTGTCACTGGGGGCATCAATCCAAACAAGTAAGTCAAAATCATAGGAATCTTCGCCAAATTTTTCTAACCGAACTTCGGCTGCTGGCATGGACAAAACACGCGGTTCATGGCGGGCTGCCGTCAGTAAAGCCTCAGTTAAGAGTAGTAAATCGGTGTCGTGAGCCACACTAATCGGAATATGAATACGGCAAGTATGCCCCTCATAACTCCAATTGACGGTATCATTTTCGATGAATCTTTGATTTGGCACAATCACAAACAAATCATCATTAGTGCGAACAATTGTGGAACGAATTGAAATTTTTTCAATTGTGCCTTTAAGTTTGCCAACTTCGATATAGTCGCCAACTTTAAGAGTTTGCTCGAAAAGCAAAACTAATCCACTAATAAAATTGCTGGCGAGATTTTGTAAACCAAAACCAATTCCAATTCCGACTACACCTGCAATTACCGCCAGTGAACTAAGATTGATGCCTGCTGTCTGTAAAATGACCACACAACTAAAGGTGATCAACAAGTATTTGATAAATACTGTAATCGCTTCTTGTAAGCCACGATTGATCCGAAGACGCACTAACAGCGATCGCCGAATCATTTCACTAGTCAGATTTGCTGCAAAAAAGGTGAAAACGATCAAACTCAGTGAAAAAACGATCGCCGCGATCGAAAACTTATTACCGCCGATATCGAGAATTTGGGCTGTGAAGATTTCGGACAGTTTTGCGAATAAGGCATCCATTTTTTCGTCTATTTCTGGGCTTTATAGACTAATATAGCGTTTGCATTTGGTATTTCCGATTTTTTGAGTTTGGCGCTAATTTTGCCCAATCCTTGCTCAGTGCCAATCCATACCTGTTGATTGTGGACAAGCAAATTGATGACTGAACTACTTGGCAAATTATAGATAGATGATGTAATTGCTCCATTGTTAGTATTGGCAAGGACTAAGCCATCCCTCATACCGATCCATAATTCGCCATTTTTATCACTGGCAAGGGCGACAATATCCCGCCCAGTCACAGGATTAATGCGGGCGATCGCTTTATTAGTGTTCGGATTAATTTCAATTACATTGCGAGGTGTCCCTGCCCAAATCTTGCCCGATGGATCGACGGCTAGGGCTTGAACAATTTGCCCTGATACAAAAGGAATCCGCGCCGATATTTTCGCTGTATTCGGATTAATTTTAATCAAGCCATTTAATGTGCCTACCCAAATATTGCCAGCATTGTCAATCTGCATCACATTGGCAGCTGTCCCCGGAATATCAGGCAGTCTGGCATAGGTTTCCGCATTATAAGGACTGATGCGTGTAATCCCTTGATCTGTACCAACCCAAATAAATCCCGCCCGATCCATCGCTAAGCTTAAAATCCGACTTGAAGATAGTTGAATGGCGATATTTTCGATTTTGCCTGAGCTAGGTTCGATTTGATAAAGCCCTGAAGTCGTACCGACCCAAAAATAACCACGACGATCTTCTAATAAGGCTGTGACCGTAGAATTTGGTAAAGATATAGAGGCGATCGCTATTCCAGATTTTTGATCAAGCTGCATTAAGCCCTGCCAAGTGCCGATCCATAGTCTGCCTTGGTTATCGATTAGGGTTGAACTAATGCGATTATCTAAACTTGAAGATGGCTTACGAGCAAGGTGAATGTTTTCTGGGGTGACGGATTTATGGTTCTCAAAATTAGTCGCATTTGCGGTATTAATGACTCCATAGCTGACTGCATATAAACTAGCTACGTTAATCGTTATGGCTAATAAAGCTTTAGAGAAAGTCTTTGCGATCGCCAATGATATTTTTTCTACTGCCAATATCTTCATCATTTGTTGCACCCCATTTTCACTTTTTTAACGGTCAGATGTTAACACAAGAAATTGCGATCGCCACATTAATTTTTGGTTTAGTCGATCCATTCGTTGTCTGATTTTTGATCACGAAACAAGAGGCGATCGAAGCCTTCGCTGAGGCTAGGAGGGTTGTAGGACAAAGTGCGATACATCTCCACCACGACATCTTCAGGGACTACGCGATCGCGATTTTCATTACGCGACAAGCAAATCCAGAGCGGCAAGTTTAGCCAAACCCCTGTAATTGGGCTAAAACAAAGCTCTTTGGCAAGGGCAATAATACTTTGGCGATATTCTCGCTTATAGTTTGTGGCATCATATATTACAGATTGTTGCGAATTTGCGGCACTTATAAATTCCTGTTGTACTTGCGCCCAAATCTCAACCCAATTACCCTGAATAGCCGTTGAGCCATATAATTTGGCACGAATGCGATCGGGGCTGATTAATTGAGTTTGTCCATGCGTGAGCGCCTGAATGTTGCTTTCACTAGAAGCCCGTAGCATTAGTTCCGCGAGGCTAGATTTACCGCTTGCAGGTACACCAATTAGGATAATTACACTTGCCATTTAAATCGCCGCAAAATGCTAAATTAAGTCTTTCTAACTATAGCAATCCTAAAAACACCCCTAAACACGGCTCTAAAATATGTCCACATTTTACGATCTCAAAACCACCAACATCGATGGTCAGCCAGTTGATCTCGCTCAGTACGAAGGTAAGGTTGCTTTAGTTGTTAACGTTGCTTCTAAATGTGGCTACACCAAGCAGTACAAAGGGCTAGAATCTCTTTATCGTGAGTATAAAGATAAGGGCTTTGAAATTCTCGGCTTTCCTAGCAATGACTTTGGCGCACAAGAACCAGCACCTGAAGCAGAAATCAAGAGCTTCTGCTCTCTCACCTACGATGTCACCTTTGATATGTTTAGCAAGGTAAAAGTGAGTGGTGCTGGCATGACAGATGCTTACAAATATCTCACCGAAACCACAGGTAGCCAAGTGGGATGGAACTTCAATAAGTTCTTGGTTAATAAAGAAGGTAAAGTTGTGAAGTATTATCCTTCTAGCGTTGCGCCTGAAAGTGCGGATTTGCGTAAAGATATTGAAGCTCTATTGGGCTAAGCTTTGTAAATAAAGGGTAGCGCTTGGCGTTACCCTTTATTTTTGGAAGTGTTTAAGCTCACATACCATTGACCAATACTTCGCTAATCTAGTTATGAAAGCCAGAGAAATTTTTGAAAGTGCCGCTAAGCGGCACTTTCAAAAATTTCTCTGTA
>JBBRQX010000183.1:0-6017 GCA_038225745.1 Pseudanabaenales cyanobacterium
ACCGCCCTCACCCCCCAGCCCCCTCTCCCTAGGGGCGAGGGGGAGCAAGACGCAAATATTCTCTTGTTCCCCTCTCCCTGAGGGAGAGGGGCTAGGGGTGAGGGTCTTGCAAACTTCCACGTAACTAAGTCGAGTGCCTTGCGCTCTGCATGTTACGATTTTGGACAAACTGAGAGTGTTTACTGAGCTGTGAGGAGTATGAGCCCCAATCGTAATTTCCACGATCCCATTCGGGTTGGTGTTATAGGTATCGGTAATATGGGGCAGCATCATGCAAGGGTGCTCAGCTTGCTTAAAGATGCGGAGCTAATTGGCGTTGCTGATGTTAGTGTCGAACGTGGGCAAGATACCGCTGACAAACACCGCGTTCTTTATTTTGAAGATTATCGAGAACTTTTGCCTCTAGTCGATGCCGTCTGCATCGCGGTTCCAACTCGTCTGCATTACGATGTGGGGACAACCTGCCTGAAAGCTGGTGTTAATGTCCTGATTGAAAAGCCGATCGCCGCGACAATTGAAGAAGCTGAATCTTTAGTTAAAACTGCATCTGAACAAAGTCGCATTCTTCAAGTTGGGCATATTGAGCGATTTAATCCCGCTTTTCAAGAATTAAGCAAAGTTTTAAAGCATGAGACGATTTTGGCGATCGAAGCCGATCGCATGAGTCCCTATTCACAAAGGGCTAATGATGTCTCGGTCGTATTTGATTTGATGATTCATGATATAGACCTGATTTTGGAATTAGTCCCATCGGCGATCGTTCGAGTTTCGGCGCATGGTAATCGGGTTTCGCCAGAATCTACCTATCTCGACTATGTGACTGCCACGATTGGTTTTGAAAATGGTGTAATCGCCACGCTCACCGCTAGCAAAGTTACGCATCGCAAAAAACGTAAAATTACCGCTCACTGTAAAAATTCACTTACCGAGTCTGATTTTTTAAATAACGAAATTTTAATTCATCGTCAAACAACGGCTAACTGGACAACTGATTACGGTCAAGTTCTCTACCGTCAAGATGGCTTTATCGAAAAAGTCTACACCAGCAACATCGAACCACTTCATGCTGAGCTAGAACATTTTGTCGCCTGTGTTCGCGATCAAAAACAGCCGTCGGTCGGCGGCGATCAAGCTCTAAAGACTTTGCGTCTTGCTAGTCTGATCGAACAAACTGCTCTGGATGGTCAAGTCTGGCGTAGTTGTGATTTGGATCTACGCGAAGTGGCGATCGCAGGGAATTATTAAATAAAACCTCAAAAGCTATGGCGCACCCAGAGCGTGCGCCATAGCTTTTGGGGCTTTAAGATTTTTTATGCTCACCCATTAGCATGATTGTCTAGAGATAGAAATTCTTCAAAATTGCAGAAACCCATTCAGTGAATGGGTTTCTGCAATTTTGAAGCTAAAGGAACAATGGGAACCAATGCCAATTCTCTCCAGTCAAAGTAGGCATATCTCACAGCAACCCGATGCAGGAACTCAAGCTCATGAAATCTCTTACCAAAATCTATTTAGGCTTTGCGATCGCTACTTCTGTTCTGACATCTTTTAGCGCGATCGCCTCAGCCGAACAAGTAGCATTACCTGGCAGCTACGTTGGCGCTGGTATTTCTCTCCAAAGCTTTGCCACAAATCCTTCTGTAGTGGGTGCAAACTTAGCAGGTCGCTATAAGTTTGACGGTGTGCCAATTTCTGCGAGAACTTCTGTTCTGTTTGGGAATGGTGGAACTTCAGTCGTTCCGACTATTTCCTATGATTTGCCTGTAGGCGATCGCACCAATGTCTATCTTGGTGCTGGTGCATCATTTAAAGTTGGTGGCGATACAAGCATGACAGGTGACCGAACCTCTTTCGCATTACAACCTGGTGTAGAAGTTAGTATCAACAAAAATGTACTACTTTATGGCAATGCTGTAATTCCATTTAACGGACAAAGTAATGGATCGGCAGGCACTTCGCTACAAGCAGGTGTAGGCGTTCAATTCTAAACATCACTTCTCAAAACCAATAAAAAAGGGGCGCGTTGCGCCTCTTTTTTATTGGTTTTCAAGATCAACAAAGATAGAGCGCGTTGCGCCCCTTCTTTATGATTAGAAAAGAGAGGCGCATTGCGCCTCTCTTTTGTGGGTTTTGAGAAGTGACCATCAACTATCTACAAAAAAGGTAAGCACAGTCTCATCAACACCTTTGAGCTTAAGAGGTTCACACTTGCGAAGTTCTTCATCATTTAGATAGTCAGCAACTGCCGCCGATACGAGAATGCAGTCAGGCTCGGCTGCTGATTGAATCCGCGCCGCAATATTTACGGTTGGACCGATCGCCGTATAGTCGGATCGCTCGGCACTGCCAAACATCCCCACCACGGCTGTACCTTGATGGATACCGCAGCGAAATCTGACTTTGGGAATACCTTGGACTTGCCATTGTTCATTCAGTTGGACAAGCGATCGCTGCATATGTTTGGCAGTCTGAACGGCGCGGCGGACTTGTTCATTGGGGCTGCAATCTTCGGGCGCACCAAATAGAGCCATAATGCCATCGCCCATAAACTTATCGACCGTACCACCATTGGCAAAAATCGCTTCTGTCATTGCGCCAAGATATTGATTGAGCAGTTCGGCAACACGACGCGATCGCAAGGTATTAGCTAGAGAAGTAAAGCCGACAATATCTGTAAACAAAACTGTAATCATTCTTGGCTCAGGACGCAGATCGAGACTGAGTTCACCTGTAGCGGCTTTGACAACTAGGCTAGGTGGCAGAAAACGTTTGAGAACTGATTCTGTCAAATAGAGATTAAGCTGAGCAACGCGGCGCTCATTGGTTTTGAGCGCTAATAAATTACGAACTTCGGCTAATAATTCGCGATCGTTAAAAGGCTTAGCTAAATAAGCATCTGCACCGATTTCTGTACCTTCGATGCGCGTTTCCTCATTAGCTTTAGCCGTCAGCAAAATCATCGGCGTTCCTGATAATTGCTGATCGGCACGAATCATCGCAATTAAGTCTAAGCCAGAAACTTGAGGCATCATCAAATCAGTCACAATTAAGTCGGGGCAATGTTCTTGAGCTTGCGTATAGCCCTGTGCGCCGTTATTTGCGGAAATCACACTATAACCAGCTTGATTAAGAACGCGCCGTAAATATCCGCGTAGGTCGCGATTATCATCGACGATTAAGATTTTGCTTGTTTGGGACTGAGTGGCAGTTTCCTGATCATCAGGATCATTAGCGATCGCATTTTCTTCTAAATCAAGATCGGTTTCGATATCTGCAAGTTCGACATAGGCGCGTGATATTTCTAAATCGGCAGGCAAGGTCGTAACTTGATCGGCGGGTAAATGTTTTTTACCGATGGGAATGGAAATTGTGAAGGTGGTTCCATAGCCATAGTCAGAAATTACAGTAATATCACCGCCATGTAAATTGACTAATTCTTTAACTAGTGACAAGCCTAAACCACTCCCTTCATAGCTACGATTGACCGAACCTTCAGCCTGACGGAAGCGATCAAATAAGAATGGAATTTGATCTTCACGAATACCAATTCCTGTATCGTGGACACTGAGAATGCAGAGCTTATTAGTCCGATCTGGGGAAATAGTAATGGTGATGCTACCATTGCTAGGCGTGAATTTCATGGCATTAGAGAGTAGATTATAGAGAACCTTGTCAAACTTCTCTAAGTCGAGATAGATTTCAGGACATTCGCTAAATTCACTAAACAGATGAATATTTTTGCGATCGCAATAGGGACGGAAAGCATCAATGGTTTGACTGGTAAATTCAACAAGATTGCAAGGGCGGAAGCAAGCTTGCATTTTGCCAGCATCAAGGCGTTGAATATCGAGCAGTTGATTAACTAGACGTAGCAGTCGCCGACAGTTGCGTAACGCAATCACAGATTGCTCAACGGGAAGTGCTTGCGACTTCTCGATCGCCGCTTCTAATGGGCCAATCGTGAGAGTGAGCGGCGTACGAAATTCGTGGGAAAGATTTTGAAAGAATTCGGTTTTTTGGCGATCGAGTTCGAGAAGTTGCTGTGCTTGTTGGCGAGTTGTTTGAAAGAGATTAGCTTGCTGGACAGCGATCGCGGCTTGAGATGCCACCGCTTGGACAAGCGAAATCTCTTCAGGCAGCCAATGGCGGGGCTGCGTATTTTGACGCATGGAGATACTGCCAATAATCTTGTCATCAGAAATTAGCGGAACCATTAATAGGGATCGGGCAATGGAACGCAATGGCAGATCGCTAACATTCCATTCAGAATCCTCATGCAAATCAGTAATCGCGACAGGTTGCTTTGATTCAATTAAGGCTTGAAAAACTGGATTGGCAGATATATTCGCAATTGATTGCGGTAATATTGATTCGTCAAAATTTGATGTACTATGGATTCTCTCATTAGGATCGAGCAAATGTAGTCCGACGCAACGCAAATAATTATCTTCTTCTGTCCATAGAGACAAAGCACAACTTTCAGAATTTAATGCTTCTCCTAATTGTTGGGTAATAGAAGCAAAAATCTCTTGTGGTTCTAGACTAGAGCGAATTGTACTGGTAATTGTGTTTAGTAAAGCTTCGCGCTGGGCAAGTTCTTGAATACGATCGTAAGCTCTGGCGCGAGAACTGACGATCGCTGCTTGGTCGGCGGCTAATTCGATTAAGTCTAATTCGTCACTGCTCCATAGATGAGGATTGTCACAGTGATAGAGCGCCAGCATTGCCAAGCATTCTTTTTGGACTTCGAGTGGAACAAATAAAATTGATTTGATATTCGCTTGAGCATAGATAGATTTATCAGAAATATCCTCATCGGTCTCTATATCACTAATAGCAAGAATTTGCGATCGCAGGGTGAGGGTCTTCGCGAGTTGTGGTAAATCAGCAATTGGTTGATTGCCATAAGCAAAGTAGTCTTCTGAAAGTATTCCATTCTCAAATAGCCGCAAAATACTGCCTGAGACTTCAAAGTTACGCGCAATCGATTCGGCGATCGCGGCAATGCTCTCGCGATAGGGAGCGCCATTATCAACTGATGAGGCGATCGCATTTAGGAGTGATTGTTGACGCAGAGTTCGGCGTAATTCGGCGGTGCGATTTCGCAAGACATTATGGGTATCGATCGCCTGACGCACAACATTTTTAAGTTCTACTTCATCCCAAGGTTTGGTGACATATTTGAATACTTTACAAGTATTAATCGCCTCGACGAGATCTTCGACATCGGTATAACCCGTCAAGATAATCCGCATTGTGTCAGGATATTTGACCGCCATTTGGCTCAAAAATTCCGTTCCACTCATGATCGGCATTCTTTGGTCAGAGATAATCACCGCGACTTCCCCCTCGCGATCAAGTAATTCTATTGCTTCTAATCCGCTACTAGCCCGCAGGACTTGATATTCTCGATAAAAAGTCCGAAATAACAAATCTAGGTTATCGGGTTCATCATCGATAACCAGCAACTTAAGTTTGGGGGCAATTTGCGAACCCATGGAGCTACTTCTTCCTATCTAGGATAAATAAACCTAATTTGGTTCTGAATATACTTCCTTTTGCATCATAACCGATACTCCTTGCGTGTTTTTGCCTAGTAAACCTTAAAACCGAAAAAGTAGATGCGGCGCGGAGCGCCGCATCTACTTTTTCGGTTTTGGTTTGCCTTAATACAAGTGGCGACAGCTATAGTTTGAGCGCAAAGCTCTGTAGGTGAGGTTATTGGCGGTTCACATTTTGGCGATCGCTTAAAGCTAATTGAGCCTCTTCGCGATCATCGAAATGGATTTTCTCGCGCCCAATGATTTGATAATCCTCATGTCCTTTCCCAGCAATCAAAATTGTGTCGCCTGATTGAGCCTCAGAAATAGCCATTTGAATACACTTATGCCGATCACCTTCCACAACCATCGGCTTGTCACCAATATCAGCTTTGACACCAATCACCACATCATCCAAAATTCGCTGCGGATCTTCAGTGCGTGGATTATCTGAGGTGACATAAACGCGATCAGCTA
>JBBRQX010000184.1:0-6006 GCA_038225745.1 Pseudanabaenales cyanobacterium
GGACTTTCTCTCTCATGCTATTAAGCTAATTTAAGCTAGAGTCACCGATAAGCTAATGCGCCTTTGAGTTGTAAGATGATTGCGCCGCGCAAAGCGCGGCGCAATCATCTTCTGGTTTTTGACACGCATTTTAAATGCCGATCAGCTTATTTGACAACAAATTTTTTATAGCGATTTTTATATTAGCAATTTAAAATATGAATCTATCTACATTTATTCTACTTTCGCTGGCAGTTGGAGTTGCATTTGGAACTTTACTAAACACAACTTTTCCTGAGAATATCGAACTAATTAACCAAAGCTTTTTGGCTCCAGTTGGCGAATCCTTTTTAAGGCTAATTCAATTTGTAGTCGTTCCCATTGTCTTTTCTTCACTAATCATGGGATTAAATCGAATTCAAGGAGCTGGACAAGTTGGTAGATACACGATCAAGTTAATGACAAGTTACTTGATTACTAGCTCGATCGCGCTTTGTGTCGGTATGGGGACTGCTTATGTTTTACAACCAGGTGTTGGTATGACGGGCTTTTCAATATCTGGAAGTATTAAGATTTCGGAACCACCTTCTCTTATATCTTGGTTAGTTAGCTTAATTCCCGTAAATCCATTAGAAGCACTAAGTACAGGTAATCTATTACAAATTATTTTTTCAGCAGTCTTGTTGGGAATTGGAGTCCAACTTGCTAAAGAGAAAGCAAAACCATTTGTGGAACTAATCGAAAGCATTTATCATATTAGCGAAAAGACTCTATCCATCATTTTGTATGTTGCGCCTTTAGGTGTATTTGCCTTAATGAGTTCGACGATCGCTACTCAAGGACTAGAATTAGTTGCCAAATTATTTCTGTATGTTCTAGGTTTAGTAATCGCCTCTTCGATCATGATTTGTTTAGACATGCTTGCTCTGTTCATTCTCAAAGCCGATCCTGTGAGGTTTATAAAGAGTCTTTCGGAGGCGATCGCCTTAGCATTTGGCACAGCTAGTTCTAATGCGGCGCTACCTGTAGTATTGCAAAATATTCAAGAAAATTATGGATTACGCGAAGAAATTGCTAGTTTTGCGATCCCTTTAGGTACTGCACTCAAACGCGATGGCGCGGCGATTTTACAAGGATTTAATGCTTTATTTGTCACGCAAATTTATCAGGTTCCCTTGACTCCTTCGCTACTAACGGCGATCGCTGTTAGTAGTTTGTTAGTCTCATTTAGCACTCCTGGAGTTCCTGGTTCAGCACTGATTACTATGGCTACCGTGCTTTCTGCATCGGGATTACCCTTAGAGGCGATCGCCTTAGTCGCAGGAATTGATCGCCTAACCGATGGATTTAAAACTGTAGTTAATATTATTGGTAATAGTGTGAATGCGATTATTCTCAGTCATTGGGAAGCAGAACAAATACTTGAAATAGAGTAAATACCTGCTGGTTGAGTAGGATGCCATAAATAAGTGGGCATAAAAAACCTTAAAACCCAAAAAGCTGTGCCTATGGCACAGCTTTTTGGGTTTTAGATTTTATTAAATCGAAGTAGCAATTACAAAACCGAGAACGCCAATAAAAATGACGAGGGCGTAAAATTGCGCCTTGCCATTTTCAAAGTACTTCAAGCCTTCGCCAGAAACGACAGTCACAAAACCCGCGAGATTAACAGCCCCATCGACGATTTTGGCATCGACTTCTAGCACTTGACGAGCTAGACGGCGGGAGCCAATTACGAAAACACTATTGTAAATTTCGTCGATGTACCATTTATTTTTCGAGAGTTTGTAGAGTGGCAAGATCGAATTGGCGATCGCGCTGGGATCGATTTTCTTTTGCAGATACATCAGGATTGCGAGAGAAATTCCAATCAAGCCGATCCCGATGGAGCTACCACCCATTAATAGAAATTCAGGCGTAAATCCTTCAACAGGAACTTCGGTGATCTTTTCCGATGGTGCATGGATAAAGTACTCAAAGTAGTTACCCAATGGTGTACCAACTAGACCGATCGCCATCGAAGGAATTGCCAATACCATTAGCGGCAAGGTCATCGTAATCGGTGACTCATGAGGCTTACTGGCATGATGCCCGTGGGAATTATCAACGGATGGCTCTTTCCCAACTGAGTTTTCAGCTTTGACGAGGGCAAGTAACTTCTTGTCATTACCGCGAAATTCACCTTCAAAAGTGGTGAAATACATACGGAACATATAGAAGGCGGTGATCCCTGCGGTGAGGAAACCAATTCCCCAAAGTATAGGATTAGCTCTGAAAGTGGAAGCGAGAATCTCATCCTTTGACCAGAAACCAGCGAAAGGAGGAATACCGCTAATTGCTAGAGTGCCGATGAAGAAGGTGATTGCGGTAATTGGCATATGTTTCCGTAAACCGCCCATGACGCGCATATCTTGGGCAACATCGGGATCATGTCCCACGACTTCTTCCATGCCGTGAATAACTGAGCCAGAACCGAGGAACATCATCGCTTTGAAATAAGCGTGAGTCATCAGATGGAATAGACCAGCGCTGTAAGCACCGACTCCCATCGCCATGACCATGTAACCCAATTGGGAAACTGTGGAATAGGCTAAGCCTTTTTTGATGTCATTTTGCGTAATCGCAATGCTTGCGCCGAGAAAAGCGGTAAATGCCCCTGTCCAAGCGATCGTTGTCATCACCGCAGGAATTTCTTCAAATACAGGGAACATCCGCGCAATCAGAAATACACCCGCCGCAACCATTGTCGCTGCGTGGATTAATGCTGAAATCGGGGTGGGTCCTTCCATCGCATCAGGTAGCCACACATGGAGGGGGAATTGAGCAGACTTGGCGGCAGGGCCCATGAATACGAGGATTGCAAACAGGGTGGCGAGGGCAACGCTTACGGTTCCTGACTCGACTAATTCGCTGAGGCGCGATCCCATTTCCGTAAATTCAAATGTGCCTGTTGCCCAATAGAGTCCCAGTAAACCAAGCAATAGCCCGAAGTCACCAACGCGGTTAGTGACAAATGCTTTTTGACAAGCATCGGCTGCGCCCTTGCGATCAAACCAAAAGCCAATCAGCAAGTAGGAACACATCCCCACTAATTCCCAGAAAATATAAACCTGTACCAAGTTGGGGCTAATCACTAAGCCCAACATCGAGGAGGTGAACAAACTCAGGTAAGCATAAAATCTGACATAGCTGGGATCATGCGCCATGTAGCCATCGGTGTAGATTTGCACCAAGAAAGCAACTGTCGTAACGATCACCAGCATCATGGCAGTGAGGTGATCGATTACCAAGCCCATGTTTAGATGAAATGTCCCTGCTTGCGCCCACTCAAAGGTGTAGAGGTAAGGATCATGTCCTTGGATTTGACTCCAAAGCAGGTTACAAGACATCACCATTGCGCCGCCTGTAGCGGATACGCTGAGGACAGACCAAAGCGATCGCAGTTTGTTGGTGGATTTGTTAAAGGTGATCAGTCCTGTGCCGATAATCAGTGCTGCAACGAGAGGCAGCAAGGGAATCAGCCATGCGTATTGATATGCTAAGTCCATAGGTCGCGTTGGAACGCCAATTTTTTGGGTAGAGATCCTTATTAATGTCAGTTTACTACAGCGCGATCGGGTGTGATGTGTCAGACATGAGCATTCTTACTCATTCGGTATGTTTTTTTAAAATTTTGCCAGCCAACATCGCCGCCCCAAAACCGTTATCGATATTCACCACACCGATACCCGTTGCACAAGAATTGAGCATAGTTAGCAATGGCGCAAGTCCATTAAAACTAGCCCCATAACCGATGCTGGTCGGTACTGCCACAATCGGACAATCAGCTAAACCCGCAACTACACTTGCCAATGCGCCTTCCATTCCTGCAACGACAATAATCACATCGGCATCAGCGATCGCCCCTTGATGACTCAGCAAGCGATGAATTCCTGCGACACCGACATCCCAAAGTCGTTTAACCGTAAATCCACATAACTCTCCTGTAATCGCGGCTTCTTCGGCGATCGGTAAATCGGCAGTACCTGCGGTAATGATTGTAATCGTGCCTTGCTTTTTCATAGTTGATTCGCCAAGGCAGCAAATTTGGGCGATCGGGAAATATCGCAAGCCACGCAGGGATGGTTGGATTTGTGCGTAAACTGCGGTTGAGATCTTGGTTGCCATTACTAATGGATTTTTAGATTCCATGACGCGCATGATCTGCACGATTTGCTCAGGCGTTTTGCCCAGTCCAAAAATCACCTCTGGAAATCCCGTTCGCAAAGTGCGATGGTGATCTATTTTCGCAAAATCTCCCACTGACTCATAGTGGAGATATTTTAATTCTTCTAAAGCTTTTTCTGGGCTTAGCTCACCCTTCGCGACTGTTTCTAACAGTTGCTTTAAGTTGTCATGCATAGATATCAATAAAATGGAACTTCATAAATATTTCGCTACAGCGCTTTGCACTGCCGTAAAACCCAGAGAAAATTTTAAAAGTGCCGCTTTGCGGCACTTTTAAAATTTTCTCTTTCAAAAAAGCTGTAGCGCAGGCTGCGCGTGCGCTACAGCTTTTTTAGGTTCTACTTATTGAGAATACGACGCATCGCTTCATTGACATTATCGCGGCTGTTGAAAGCCGAAATACGGAAGTAACCTTCACCTGCTGCGCCGAAGCCTGAACCAGGAGTGCCGACAACATTGTAAACCTGCAAAAGCTTATCAAAGAAATCCCAGCTTGTCAGCCCTTCTGGAGTCTTCACCCATACATATGGAGCATTCACACCGCCATAGACCGCCAAACCTGCCTCAGTTAGTTTCTCACGGATAATCTTGGCATTTTCCAGATAAAAATCAACTAACGCCTTGATTTGAGATTGACCTTCCTCAGAATAGACCGCCTCTGCGCCACGCTGAACAATGTAGGAAACACCGTTAAACTTAGTAGATTGACGGCGATTCCAGAGTTTCCATATTTCCACATCGGAGCCGTCTTTGGCTTTACCCATCAAGTTTTTAGGGACAACCGTTAACGCGCAACGAGTACCCGTAAATCCTGCATTCTTCGAGAAAGAACGGAACTCGATCGCACATTCCCTAGCACCCTCAATTTCATAGATCGAATGGGGAAGACTAGGATCGGTGATAAATGCTTCGTAAGCGGCATCAAAGAAGATAATCGAACCATTGGCACGGGCATAGTCTACCCATGCTTGGAGATGTTCTCGCGTTGCAATTGCGCCTGTGGGGTTGTTCGGGAAGCAGAGATAAATCAGATCGACTTTTTGAGTAGGAATCTCGGCGGTGAAATTATTATCAGCCGTGACTGGCAAATAAACAAAACCTTCGTACTCACCTTTCTCATTCATATCGCCCGTATGCCCTGCCATCACGTTGGTATCCACATAAACGGGATAAACAGGATCGGTTACGGCAATGATATTGTCATCACCAAAAATATCGAGAATGTTACCACAGTCACACTTGGAGCCGTCAGAAATAAAAATCTCGGAAGCATCAATATCACAGCCCCGCGCTTGAAAGTCATGGATGGCAATTTTTTCTCTTAGCCACCCGTAGCCCTGTTCGGGCCCATAACCTTTAAATGAACTGCGATCGCCCATATCTTCAACGGCTTTGATCATCGCATCGCGACAGGCTTGGGGCAGGGGTTCGGTGACATCGCCAATACCAAGGCGAATCACTTTTGCGTCAGGATTTGCTTCAACAAATACATTTACCCTTCTGGCAATTTCGGGAAACAGGTAACCTGCTTTGAGTTTGAGATAGTTGTCGTTAATGCTAGCCATGATGGGTTAGGTAGTCTTTTTTTGATTTTTGTATAGCTTTATATTATGCCTGTATCAAGTTACTAAAGCTATTGGTTGCAACGCGATCGCTTGATCTTTAGATTACAATTTATAAAAAGCAACCTCAACCAATTTTTAGGTAGTTCTTTGCTATGACAACATCACAGGAAATACAAAAACAAGCCTTACTATTGCCGATTGGCGATCGCTGGCAGTTAGTACAAACTCTTTTAGA
>JBBRQX010000185.1:0-5997 GCA_038225745.1 Pseudanabaenales cyanobacterium
GTATTCATAGCCATAGTAATAATGTAGCGGCACATCGGCGATCGCAAGTTTCAACTCGCCTTCGTAAAAATATCGCGCTTGATCGAGGTTAGAAACCATAATCGTATGTACTTTCGGTGCGCTGGTGAGGAACATCCACATAGCAACAGCGTATGCACCGAGCAGCATAACCATGATGCCTTGAGTAGAAAAGAGTGACTCCATCGTAAAGCAACTACATAATTAAAAGACTTAGGTTTTTAGTTTAACGCAACTATCAGAGCTTTAAGTCACTAAGGACACCTGCTAAAGTATATTTTCAGAGCGATCGCCGATCTGCGCTGTAAAGTTAACGCCTGAATTTGGAGTAAATGCTATGGTCATCCGCAATTTCAAATTACCCTTGTTAATTTTTTTGCTGGCGGCGATCGCATCAGCGATGTTTGGCGTAGCTAGAGCCGATGCTTTGCAAGCAATGCTCAAACCCAATAACCCTAGGCTCGGTGACACTGTTTCAGTCTGGATCTCGACTGATAAATCTGCGAGCATACCGCCAACTGTGTCGATGAATAATAAACAATTTCCTGCTTTTGTGATGTCCCCAAATCGTTGGCGAGCATTTATCCCCACAACGCCGCTTGATAAGGCAGGACTGAGGCAGGTAATTGTCACAGGTGATGGTTTGCAACAAACTTTGCCAATGCAATTAGGCGATCGCGCCTTTCCCACTCAAAGTATTTGGATTAATGATTCGGGTAGCGGCTCTGAGCCAACGGATTATGAATGGGACAAGGTTTCGGCTTTTAAAAAATTAGTTACTCCTCAAAAATTTTGGAATGGGATTTTCCTAAAGCCTAATGATGGCGAAGTTACGACAGTCTTTGGGGTGCAGCGATATTACAATGGCGTGTTTGCCGATGATTATTACCATCGCGGTGTGGATTATGCAGGAGGGTATGGCTCACCTGTGATTGCACCTGCATCTGGTTATGTGCGCTTAGTAGGAACGGTCGCTCAAGGTTTTCTTTTGCATGGGAATACAATCGGCATGGATCATGGTCAGGGCGTGGAAAGTATCTTTTTACATCTCAGCAAAATCTATGTCAAAGAAGGGGATTTTGTGAAGGCGGGACAAGTAATCGGGGCGATCGGGGCAACGGGTGCGGTGACAGGCGCTCATTTGCACTGGGGTTTGTATGTGAATGGTGTGGCGATCGATCCTGTCGCGTGGCGATATGAAGGAGTGGAATAAAACCAAACCTCAATTTGTGAGGTTTGGTTTTTAGATTAGTCCAAACCAACCGAGATAAGTTGAGAGAATGGGTTTGCCAAAGAATAGGGAAATTGCGCCACCTATTGCTAAAAAAGGGCCAAAGGGGATTGGCTGTTGTCTGCCTAAGTTTTTAGTTAGCAAGGCGATCGCCCCAAAGAAAGTACCGATCGCCGAAGCAATCAAAATCGTCAGCAAAACATTTTGCCAACCCAGCCACATCCCGATCATCGCCATAAGTTTAGGATCGCCGCCGCCCATCGCTTCTTTTTGCAGAAAGACTCGACCCGCAACTCGCATGATGTCCAATAACCATATGCCTAGAACGGCGCCACCGATGCCAAAGATTAGTTGATTGGGAAAAGATAGGCGATCGCCACTACTTATCGAAGCGAGACTCATTTGATAAATTAGCCCTAATACCAATCCCGACTGGGTTAAAGAATTTGGTAAGGTCATCGTATCAATATCGATCATCGATAAGGCCAATAACCAACTCAGAAATGCGGCATAAAAGCATAAAGTTAATATTGGCAGTGAACTTCCGAAATAGGCGGCTACACTCCAAAATAGCAATGCTGTGAGCGACTCGATCGCAGGATAGCGCCATGAAACAGGCGTATGACAATAACGACATTTTCCTCTGATCAGAAACCAGCCAATGATGGGGATGTTATCGCGGGGCGCAAGTTGACGAAAACAATGGGGGCAACGCGACGGTGGATGCAGAATCGATAAACCCGCAGGAACGCGATAAATTACCACGTTTAAGAAGCTACCAATACAGGCTCCTAAAGCGATCGCTAAACATTGTAAAAAGAGAGATTCAATTAATAACAAAAAATTTAAAAAAGATTAGTAAATTGGCATAATAAAACCCTAAAACCCAGAAAGCTGTGGCGCACGCGCAGCGTGCGCCGCAGCTTTTTGGGTTTTGGTTTTATTATGTCATACTACTTATTAAAATATGAATCGATATTTATCATAGGAACTAGCAATTGCTCACCAGTACAAAGAATCCATTAGTCAAGCAACTGCGATCGCTTGGTGAAAGTGCGAAAGATCGTAAAGAGCAAGGACTCTTTTTAGTAGAAGGAACTCACGCAATAACAGAAGCGATCGCTACAGCTTATCCTCTTTCTATCGTCTGCTGTACCGAAAAATGGATCGCCGCTAACCCAGATTTGTATGCCCAGATTGAAGCATCGGTAAATGAAATCGAGAGATTAGAAATTGTCTCTGAAGAAGTGCTTCAGGCGATCGCCACGACTAAAAATCCTGATGGCGCGATCGCCGCCGCGTTATTGCCATCAAAAGAAACTGCTCAGATCGAGACTTTGGGGTTGGCTTTAGAAACAATTCAAGATCCCGGAAATATTGGCGCGATCGTGCGATCGGCGGTGGCGGTGGGTATTGATGGCATGTTGGTGAGCAGTGATAGTGTGGATTTAACTAATCCCAAAATCATTCGTGCTACCGCAGGGCAATGGTTTCGCTGTGCCATGCAGACATCTACGCATATAGCAGATGATATTCGTAAATTGCAAGGACAGGGCGTGAAAGTAATTGCGACATTAGCAAATGCGCCAAAAACTTATTGGGATTATGACTTTACGCAACCAACTTTAATTTTGTTAGGGAATGAAGGGAATGGACTGTCTCAAGAATTGATCGAACTAGCCGATGAAGTTGTGTCGATTCCTCAGAGCGATCGCGTGGAGTCGTTAAATGTGGCTATCTGTGCAGCCCTATTGCTATATGAGGCAAAACGTCAGCGATCGCTATTATCGAATTAACGCATAATCTCATGGTCTTCTCTTAAATTGCCTAATTGACGACGCAGATGATTGCCATAAATCCCTTCTCCAGTGGGAGCTAGTTGTAACAAACTCTCCCAATTTATCCGCCCTCGTGCAATCTAATAGAGAGCTTGCCTGACTAATGAGTTCTATATTTACATACTCCCTTCTCAGTATAAAAATAGACACTAAAACCCAAGAACTAGCGTTGCGGCGCTCCGCGCCGCAACGTCTAATCTTTCACTGGGAAGGGAGTACATATATTGACAACGATAAGAGTTTTTAACCAAAATATTTATCTTGAAAAACTCACGCAAAGTAAATTAAAATCGCTTAAAATAGCCTTAGGTGTTTCTTGAATATATTGCTTTTCGCAAAGTTTCTGGTTTCAATTTTCCTAATGCAAAAGTAATTTAATTATGCTTGTAAACATTCTCGGATACAAAATTTTTGAGAAAATCCATGAAGGTTCGATCACTAATATATATCGTGGCATCCGCCTAAAAGATAATTTGCCTGTCATTTTGAAAGTCTTGATGCCAGAATTTCCCGATTCTCAGATGATCGGTCGATACAAGCAAGAATATGAAATTACAAAAAGTTTGACTTCGGACTTTGCGATCGCGGCTTACGAGTTCGAGCAATATCAGAATGGTTATGCGATCGTCTTAGAAGACTTTGGGGGAGAAGCCTTAGGAGTATTTCTAAAATCAAAAAAGCTGGATTTGATTGAATTTTTAAACTTAGCGATGCAAATTTGCGATCGCGTTGGTCACGTTCACGCCGCAAATATCATTCATAAAGATCTAAATCCATCCAATATTGTTTTCAATCCCAAAACACGACAATTAAAACTAATCGATTTTGGCATCGCTTCGACTTTATCTAGAGAAACTTTAGTTTGCGATCGCAATGATAAGCTTGAGGGAACTTTAGCCTATATCTCGCCAGAGCAAACTGGACGCATGAATCGATCGCTAGATTATCGCAGCGATCTTTATTCGATGGGTGTGACTTTTTATGAAATGTTAACCGCAAGATTGCCGTTTGAATCGAATGATCCTCTGGAATTGATTCACTACCATTTAGCGCTGGAGCCGTTAGCACCCCACGCGATCAATCCGCAAATTCCTGCGATAATCTCGCAAATCGTGATGAAGTTGATGGCGAAGACTGCGGAGGAGAGATATCAGAGTGCTTGGGGAGTCAAAGCTGATTTAGAAATATGTCTAGATCGGGCGCAATTGCTTTTAGAGAATAAATCGCCTGTAAATGTAAAAATCGAACCTTTTGAGTTAGCACAACTTGACATCGCTGATAAATTCTCGATTTCTGAGAAGCTTTATGGTCGAGAAAAGGAAGTCGAAAGTCTGTTAACGGCTTTTTCAAGAATTGTTGATAATCAAGGCGATCGCGTCGAGATCGTCTTAGTGTCGGGATATTCTGGAATCGGTAAGACGAGGTTGGTTCAAGAAATATACAAGCCAATTGATCGGAGTCGAGGCTACTTTATCTGTGGCAAATTTGATCTCTATCAACGCAATATTCCTTATTTTGCGATCGTGCGGGCTTTCCAAGATTTGATTGATCGATTGCTTGCAGAGAGCGCAGAAAGTTTGAATGAATGGAGAACTCGACTGGTCTCAGCTTTAGGCTCCAACTGCAATTTAATTGTTCGCGTGATTCCGTCATTAGAAGCGATCTTAGGCAAACAATCGGATAGTTCTACTATCGAAAATATTCCTGCGAGTGAGGCGCAAAATCGCTTTAACGTTGTTTTTCAAAATTTCGTGCGCGTTTTCGCGCAGCCAGAACATCCATTAGTGATTTTTCTAGATGACTTGCAATGGGCGGATCTCGAATCTTTAAAATTACTGGAGTTAATTGCTAAATCCTCCGAAAAACAATCGCTGATGTTAATTGGTGCGTATCGCGACAACGAGGTCAACTCAACTCATCCCGTTATGCTAATGCTCGATAGTATTCAGCAAGCAAATATTAATATTGCTGAGATTGCTTTGTCGGATCTAAATCTAGACGAGATCAATCAGCTTGTTGCCGATACTTTGCATTGTGCAACGAGCGATTCTCTGCATTTAGCCGAGCTAGTTCGCCAAAAGACGGGTGGCAATCCATTCTTTACAAATGAGTTTTTGAAGTCGCTTTATGATGAGAAACTAATCCGATTTGATTATCAATTACGAAGATGGGAATGGTCGATCGCGCAGGTTCAAGAGTGCGGAATTACTGACAATATCGTAGAGTTGATGGCTGGGAAGATTCAAAAACTCAACGGTCGCGCCCAAATGTTACTGCAAATCGCCGCATGTATTGGCAATTGTTTCGATCTTGATACTTTAGCGCTGGTATCGGAGTTATCTCGTGTAGATGTCATTCGCTCTATGACAAATGCGATCGCTGAAGGATTGGTATTGCCAATTGGTAACGTTAATAAAGCGCTTTACTATGGCATTGAGTTAACAGGCAAATCGACTAAAATCGCGTATAAGTTCGTTCACGATCGCATCCAACAAGCTGCATATACTCTGATTCCCGATTTGGAACGGTCGAAAATTCATTGGCAAGTCGGTAATATTATTCTCGAAAATACGCTAGTGGAGAATATTGAAGACAAGATTTTTGATATTGTCAATCAGCTTAATTTTAACTTGGATAGTCTATCGGATCAGGGTGAACGCGATCGCCTTGCGCGACTAAATCTTTTTGCCAGTCAAAAAGCCAAGGCATCGGCAGCCTATAGCGCTGCACAAAGCTATGCAGAAACTGGCGCGAAATTGCTCTCATTAGTAAGCTGGCAAAGTGAATACGAGCTAACCTTATGCTTGCATCACCTAGCGTTGGAGTCGGCATTTTTAAGCGGTGATTTTCTCGGAATGGAAAATTGGAGCGCGATCGTGTTAGAGCGCGGCAATTCTCTACTCGATAAAA
>JBBRQX010000186.1:0-5994 GCA_038225745.1 Pseudanabaenales cyanobacterium
AATTGTTAAAGAAATTGGGTATACGCAAGTTACCGCCCTTGCTCATGGTGAATTATTTAAGATTGCCGATCTATTAGAAATCAGAGCCGTGCTAGGTTCACCAACAGGGCCAAACGTCTTTGAGAATGGATATATTTTGAAAGATTTGGTGGAAGGAACTTCCATTTATTACGAACCTCACGGCTATCACGCTAAGGCAATTCAAGAATTTGCACCTGTTGATGTGGTGATTACGCCCACAATTGATTTGAAATTACCTCTGATTGGTACGGTGATCAAAGGTCAACAGGGTGCTGTGCAGGTGGCGAAGTGGCTGAAGCCACAAGTGATGTTGCCAACTGCGGCAGGTGGTGATTTGACCTATAGCGGCTTCTTGCTGAATATCTTGAAGTCCGAGGGAACTGTCGATTCTTTGCGATCGCTATTTGTAGAAAATAATATTTCTACGCAAGTGATTGAACCCAAACCTTGGGAGCGCTTTGAAGTCAAGCTTCAGAAACTTGCTGTCGCATAACTGATGTTACGTGGAAGCATTCTAAGACCCTCACCCCTAGCCCCTCTCCCTCAGGGAGAGGGGAACAAGAGAATATTTTCATCTTGCTCCCCCTCGCTCCTAGGGAGAGGGGGCTGAGGGCGGTCTTCGTTCCACGTAACATAAGAAATAAAACATAAAAAAGGGAGCGCTTAGCGCTCCCTTTTTTGTTTAGAACTTCACTGAAACAGGTTTCTTTTCGGGTAGTTGCGTGTATTCCGCCACAATCTTGCGAAACTCTTCGCCGTCTAGGGTTTCGACATCTAAAAGAATATCGACTAGGCGATCGCACAAATCGCGATTTTCTTCAATCAAGTGTTTGGCGGTTTCATAACAGGTTTGGGCGATCTGGCGAATTTGACGATCAATGCGATCGCCTAATTTCACTGAGTAGTCAGTCTGAGGCATGAAGTTGCGCCCTAAGAAAACCTCACCACTTTCAGATTCCAGCGCACCCAAGCCCAGATCTGACATGCCAAATTGAGTCACCATCATCCGCGTTAATCTCGCGACTTGCTGAAAATCGCTTGATGCACCTGTAGTAATTTCAGCATCACCAAAGACGACTTCTTCAGCAGCTCTACCACCGAGCATCATCGTAATGGTGTCAAGAATCTGCGATCGCGATTCCAGTCCAAATTCCTCATCAGGAACACCCTTAGCAAAACCGCCGATACCACCAGAACGCGGCACAATCGTGATTTTGTCGAGCAAAGATGCGTTTTTGAGTAAAGTCATTACTAAGGCGTGACCAACTTCGTGATAGGCAACCAGACGCTTTTTGGCGCTATCAAGCATTGGCTTCATGGTCAAGCCGATCGTGACGCGATCGATCGCATCAGCAATTTCGAGTTCACCGATCGCTTCTTTATACCGCCGCGCCGCGAGAATTGCTGCTTCATTTAACAAGTTCGCCAAATCTGCACCTGCAAATCCGGGAGTTAAGCGAGCAACTGATTCGAGCGAGACATTTTCTTCAAGTTTTTTATTACGAGCATGGACTTTGAGGATTGCTTGACGACCTTTATAGTCGGGGTAGTCCACTGTAATTTGGCGATCGAAACGTCCTGGACGGAGCAAAGCGCTATCTAAGACATCAGGGCGATTAGTAGCCGCTACCACGATCACGCCTGAATTGCCCTGAAACCCATCCATTTCCGTGATCATATGCTTGAGGTTTTTCTCACGCTCATCATTGACTCCAACGATAACAAAGCCGCGCTGACGACAGACCGCATCAATTTCATCAATAAAGATAATACAGGGCGCATTATCTTTCGCTTTTTGGAATAAATCGCGGACGCGGGACGCACCCACACCGACAAACATTTCCACAAATTCCGAGCCTGACAGCGAGAAGAAAGGAACCCCTGCTTCTCCTGCGATCGCTTTTGCTAATAAAGTTTTACCTGTTCCCGGTGGCCCAATTAGCAAAACACCCTTAGGAATTTTTGCGCCCACTGCCGTAAAGCGATCGGGCTGCTTCAGAAATGTCACGACTTCCTGTAATTCTTCCTTTGCCGTATCAATGCCAGCGACATCATCAAACATAATCCCTGTCTTGGCTTCGGGAGAAAATCTCGCTTTTGTTTTGCCAAAACCGAGAGTTTGCCCAGGTCCACCAGGAGCATTGCTGAGACGGCGTAACACGATCAACAATACGAAAATCAGCAACATGGGTACAAGAAATGTACTTGCTAGTTGCCAAACTAAGCTTGGCTGCTGCGGAGCTTTTACGGCGATATCGACGTTATTTTCGCGTAGAGCCTTCATCAATTCGCTGTTGCCATCACGAGCAATTAGATCAATCCTAACTTTGCGCCCATCTTTCAACGCCGCTTCGGCTGCCAATCCGTTACTTTCAATATCAATTTTTTGAACTTTATTGTCTTTGACGCTCGAAAGCAGTTCAGGATAGCCAATGGTTGCAACACTTTCACCATCAGCCCTCGCAGATGATGGTGAAAGTATGGCGACACTTTGCAATATTACTAAACTTACGACTGTCGCTTGAACGCGCCGTAAGAAGGTTGCCAAAAAGATTTTTTTCCCAGAAGAAATCACGCCCTGTCGCTCCTTAATTAACCCTGTCGATGCGGTAATTGGTTGACTTTACTATTTATCTAGTCTAGTACATCAACTATAGCTAATGCCGAAATAGAGCGCCGCCGATCTATTTCGGCTTTTGATTAGATTTTTGCGATCGCTATGTTAAGAATCGTAGCGATTTTAGGAAAAGATCGATATACTTCATATTCTTTATGGCGCTGTGAGACAATTGCATTAAAATACAGCCAAGTACCGCTTCGCATCTTTAGCATATTTACATCTCTATCCATGAACGCCACAACAAATATTCAGCCATTTTCAGCCGACGATTTTGCCAATGCCCTCGCCGAACACAATTACGAGTTTGCCGTGGGGCAGACTGTGAGGGGCAAGGTAATCTCTGTTGAGAGTGGTGGCATTTATATCGATATTGGCGCTAAGTCTTTAGGTTTTCTCCCCATTGAAGAAGCCACTCTCAGTGGGTCTTCGCGATCTAATGATGAAGCTTTCCCCATCGGCAATGAGTACGAATTCCTGATCATTAGCAGCCAGAATGCTGATGGTGAAGTGAAGCTATCTGTGCGCCGCTTGCTATTTAAGCAAGCTTGGCAGACTTTGCGCGATTATCAAGCTGAGTCCAAAGTTTTTGAAACTAAAGTAATTGGCATGAATAGCGGCGGCGTTACTGTTGATTCGGTCGGCTTGCGTGGTTTTATACCGCGATCGCACCTTGTAGACACATCGGATCTCGCTAAACTGATCGGCAAAGTTCTGCCCGTGATGGTTTTAGAAGCTGATGAAACTCGTAAGAAGCTAGTTTTGTCTAATCGCCAAGCCGCCAAACTTGCTGCGATGACTCAACTCGCCAAGGGGCAACTGGTTACTGGCAAAATTACGAACATTCGTCCTTTTGGGGCTTTTGTAGAGTTTTCAGGAGTTTCTGGATTACTGCATGTCAAAGAAATGAGTCAAAAGCCAGTTAGCGATCCTACTCGCCTATTTCAACTGAATGACATGATCAAGGCTGTAGTTGTCGATATTGACGAGTCCCGCAATCGCATCGCTCTCTCGACTAAGATCCTCGAACTTCATGCAGGTGAAATGCTCGACAATTCAGCGCAAGTTTTTGCTGAAGCCGAAGAGCGGCTCGAAAAAAATATCAGCAAACTCTGGGAAGCATAGTTTCATATCAAAAAAGCTGTGGCTCACGCAAAGCGTGAGCCACAGCCATTTTTAGTTTTATAGTGCAATCTGACCACGCAAAAAAGTCACAGCTTCACCTTTTAACAAAACTCTAGTACCGCGATCGCTTACTTGCAGTTCACCTGTCCGCGCTGATAATTGTTTGGCTCTGAGATCGCTCTTATGGAGGCGTTTTGCCCAATAAGGCGTGAGACTACAATGGGCTGAGCCAGTCACAGGATCTTCAGGGATTCCTACTTTTGGCGCAAAAAATCTCGATACAAAGTCATAAGGCTGATCGGGATCAGCGATCGCCGTAACAATAAATCCCCAACCATCTAATTCGGCAATGCAATCAAATTGCGGTTGAAAATTTTGGACATCAAATTCTGAATCTAATAAAACGGTTATGTAATCTTCCGCTTGCCCAATCACTTCATAGGAGCGATCGCCAAACATTTCGGCTAATACTTGTTGCGATCGCGATGAACAAGTTTTATAAAAAGCGGCAGGAAAATCCATCACGATCAAATGATCTTCAAAGCTAACTTGTAAATCGCCGCTTAGCGTCGAAAAAATAACTGGCGCATCAGTATCAATCACCATAAGTTCGCGTAAATAATGGGCGATCGCGAGGGTCGCATGACCACAAAGCGAGACTTCTCGCGTTGGCGTAAACCATCGCAATTGATAATGATTCAGCGTCAAAAATTTCACAAAAGCTGTTTCCGAAAGATTCATTTCAGCCGCAATTTGTTGCATTTGAGCATCTTTCGGAAATTGATCGACTAATACCGTTGCCGCAGGATTGCCACGAAATATTTGATTGGTAAATGCATCAATAATGGCGATCTCAATTTGCATATGGGCGTTCTAAAATTTTAATGTAGATAAACTGCTTTGCAGTTTATCTACATTATCGGTTTAAGGAATTGGTAGCTCGGCATTTATAACTTGATTGCTAGAAATTTTCACAAAGTAATCTTTTAATTCAGCAAACTTTGACTCGATCGCTCCAAAAGTTAAAATTACCAGCTTGTTATTACGGCGTTGTAGCTGGCTACTGGCTTGAAATTTGACTTTTTTATTGCCAATATCCACGGTCGATGTCCATTCAATCACAACATTTCCCGTTGTCTCGACTACAGGTGATTTCATCTCAAAATCTGGCTGATTGCCATACATACCGTTAAGAATTACTGTAAAAACATCACCCAGTCGATTTACGGCGATTTCGCTCGGCGGCACAAAAATATTTACAGAAATAGTGGCGCGTCCAGCCTGCTCATTCCAAGTCACTAGTAATTCGCCTGTTTGACTTTTATCAATTACTTTCCAGCCTTTCGGCACATCCGTTACCAGAATTCCCGAACGATGCTTGTAGGGTTCGAGTTCTTTTATTTCTAATTCGGGTAAATTCGCAGGGGCGATCGCGGGTTTAGGATTGCTTGTTGATGCGGCGGTTGGAATTGGAGATGCTGTGGCAGTTGAAGGTGTAGCGGAAACTTTAGTAGTATCGATCGCTGGCATCGAAAAATTATTAGTATCAGAGTTACCACAGGCTGTAAATAAACCTGTAGCGATCGCTGATAGTAATAAAATTGATAGCTTGCGAGATAGAAACATAAAGTTACGAAATATTGCGTTTTAGCCAAGTCCAGACAATTTAAAAGCCTTGCAAAGCAAGGCTTTTAAATTAATCATAACCATTGTGTCGCGAATCTAGCCAAACTGCAATGCTTGACCACGCATATCAGGATTAACTTTGCCATTAGCAAACACAACTTGACCACCGACAATCGTGGTCACAGCCCAGCCTGTAAGCTCCCAACCTGCAAAAGAACTCCAGCCACATTTAGTCAACAAATCTTCATTTCGTACAGGCTTGTAATTATTAAGATCGACTAATACCAAGTCAGCATCCCAACCGATCCGAATCTCGCCCTTATTGGCGATTTTGTAAGCTCTAGCAACATTTCGGCTCATCCATTCACTCACCTGATGCACCGTGCAACGACCTTTGATCGCTTCTGTCAGCATCAGTGGCATTGAGGTTTCTACCCCTGGCATTCCTGATGGGACATTTGCGGGTTCTAGCAACACCGTATCCGCCGAGGATTTTTCGGGTTGAGTAGGAGTCTCTAAACTTGCGGCTAATCCTTTTTCAGCCAAGGTATGCGGTGTATGATCGGTCGCGATAAAGTCAATCACACCATCTAACAAGGCTTGCC
>JBBRQX010000187.1:0-5979 GCA_038225745.1 Pseudanabaenales cyanobacterium
AAAATTATCTGGGTTATATCACAGCGCCTTGCGCTGTACCTACTACGTCAATCACAAAACCATAACCACTTACTTTCTGACCCGCCCGAATCTTACAACCTTTGCGTAGCTCGATCTGACCATCCACCTCAACATCACCATCGATAATCATCAACTTCGCCACGCCGCCAGTATCAGCCAAGCCGCATACCTTTAATAAATTGCACAAAGTAATGTATTCGCCAGTTAATTCAAACTTTTCTTGGGTTAATTCTTGCATTATTTTTTGCTAAACACTTTAAGGGCGCTACTTTGCGGGATTTATCTTAACATTTTTAGCACTAGCTTTGGTTTATTTGCACTAAAAAGTAAGCATAATAGATGCAGTGCTGTGGCGCACGCGGAGCGTGCGCCACAGCCTTTTGGGTTTAATTAAATTAATTCGTTAAAATTTCCATGAGTCAACTGTGGCAAGAGTTAGAGCGCGAAGTCGAGAGGCGACGCACCTTTGCAATTATTTCTCACCCCGATGCGGGGAAAACGACATTAACCGAAAAGTTATTGTTGTACGGAGGTGCGATTCACTTAGCGGGTGCGGTCAAAGCTAGAGCCGCGCAACGTCATGCCACATCGGATTGGATGGAATTAGAAAAACAACGTGGGATTTCGATTACTTCGACCGTGTTGCAATTTGACTATATGGGCTATTGCATAAATTTGCTGGATACTCCTGGTCACAAAGATTTTAGTGAAGATACTTATCGAACTCTTGCTGCCGCCGACAATGCGGTGATGTTAGTTGATGGCGCAAAGGGCTTAGAGCCACAAACTCGCAAATTGTTTGAAGTTTGTCGGATGCGATCGCTGCCTATTTTTACGTTCATCAACAAAATGGATCGCCCCACCCGCGAGCCGTTGGAACTATTAGACGAAATCGAAAAAGAATTAGGAATCACGCCCTATGTGATGAATTGGGCGATCGGGACAGGTGATCAGTTTAAAGGTGTCTACGATCGCGCTAGTAAGACCGTGCATTTATTTCAGCGCAGTTCGCATGGACAACGTGAAGCTGATGTCAAAATCTATAACTTGGACGATCCGCAAGTAATTAAATTTGTGGGCAAGGATCTCTATAATCAGCTTTTAGAAGATTTAGAAGTTATTGATGCTGCGGGTGCGGAATGGAATACGCAGGATTTGCATCGTGGTAAACTCACACCGATTTTCTTTGGTAGTGCGATGACCAATTTTGGCGTGGAACTATTCTTAAAATCTTTCCTTGAATGTGGCTTAACTCCCACGGTTCACGATAGCTCAAGCGGCGAAGTCTCCCCCACCGATGAAGATTTCTCGGCGTTTGTGTTCAAGCTGCAAGCAAATATGGACCCCCGCCATCGCGATCGCATTGCCTTTGTGCGCGTTTGTTCTGGCAAGTTTGAGAAAGATATGAGCGTCACCCATTTACGCAGTGGCAAAAGTATTCGGCTATCCCATGCTCAAAAGTTATTTGGTCAAGATCGTGAGGCGATCGATGTTGCCTATGCAGGTGATGTGATTGGCTTGAATAACCCTGGCATGTTCGCGATCGGGGACACGATTTACATGGGCAAAAAGCGCCAGTATGCGGGTATTCCATCTTTCTCGCCAGAGCTATTTTGTACCCTTCGCAATCCTAATCCTTCTAAGTTCAAACAATTCCGTAAAGGGATATCGGAATTACAAGAAGAAGGTGCAATTCAAATCATGTATTCCGTCGATGAAGCTAAGCGCGATCCAATTCTTGCGGCTGTCGGGCAGTTACAGTTTGAAGTCGCTCAATATCGCCTCCAAAGTGAATATAACGTTGAAACTATTCTGGAATCAATGCCCTACTCGGTAGCTCGATGGGTTGGCGATGGTTGGGATGCTCTTGAAGCAGTTGGCAGACTTTTCAACACAATGGTCGTCAAAGACAGCTTGAATCGCCCTGTTTTGTTATTTAAGAACCAATGGAACTTAAATCAAGTAGAAGCCGATCATCCAAAGTTGAAATTAAAGGCGATCGCGCCGCTTGCCGAGGTAAACAAAGTTTAAAGCAACAATTACTATTTTTTAGTATTATGGTCATAACTCTTTACCCGTAAATATCGATGGCAATCGAGACAAAAGATCTTACGCCTACCCCTCCCGTAGCCCTTTGGCATACCTTCACTGCCGATCGCGCACTGGAATTACTCGAAAGTGATCCCAATCAGGGGCTTAATAGTCAAGAAATAGCAACAAGATGCGATCGCTATGGCGCTAATGAACTAGTCGAAAAAGTTGGGCGATCGCGTCTACGGATTTTTGCTGATCAGTTTACAAATATCATGCTGGTCATGCTGATGGCAGTGGCTGTAGTTTCAGGATTTCTGGCACTTAGCAAACCAGTACCAGAATTTCCTAAAGATGCCGTGGCGATCCTTTCGATTGTCTTGCTCAATGGCATTCTTGGTTTTATGCAAGAGACTAATGCTGAAAAAGCTCTTGCCGCCCTGAAGCGGATGACTTCACCAAAAGTGCGGGTAGTTCGCAATGGTGAAGTGATCGAAATCAATGGCAAAGAACTCGTCCCCGGTGACATCATGCTTTTGGAAGCGGGTGTACAAATCGCTGCTGATGGAAGATTACTTGATGAGCAAAATCTCCAAGTGCGGGAATCGGCGCTGACTGGTGAAGCAGAAGCAGTTAACAAAGAAGTGAAATTAATTTTAGAGGCTGATGCGAGTTTGGGCGATCGCCTAAATTGCGTGTATCAGGGAACTGAAGTTGTGCAGGGACGCGCCAAAGTTCTCGTCACCAAGATCGGGATGCAGACTGAGCTAGGAAAAATCGCCGCCCTGATTCAAGATGTCGAAACCGAAGATACACCCCTACAAAAACGCATGACCGAGTTAGGGAATGTCCTCGTAACTGGCTCTCTCGCATTAGTCGGCTTAGTCGTCTTAGTGGGAATGCTGAATAAAGGCAACTTTGGCGAACTTCTCGAAACATCTCTGAGTATGGCGGTCGCTGTCGTCCCTGAAGGTCTACCTGCGGTGGTGACTGTCACCCTCGCCCTAGGCACTCAACGCATGGTCAAACGCAATGCCCTAATTCGGCGCTTACCAGCCGTGGAAACCCTTGGCTCTGTCACCACGATTTGCTCTGACAAGACAGGTACGCTCACCCAAAACAAAATGGTGGTGCAGGGTATTCGGACTGGGTTACATTCTCTCCAAGTCACAGGTGATGGCTATGCGCCATTTGGGGAATTTAGCATCTTAGGGGAACCTCAACAAGATTCTGCTTTTGCAGTTAACAACACTCCTGAAGTTCAGCAATTGTTAATGGCTTGCGTATTTTGTAATGATGCAATCTTGCAGCAAAAAAATAGTGAATGGATCATCATCGGTGATCCTACCGAGGGCGCTTTGCTAGTCCTCGCCAGTAAAGGTGGCTGTGAATCTGCCGAATGGCAACATCGGATGCCGCGTGTGTCTGAAGTTCCCTTTTCTTCTGAACGCAAACGCATGAGCGTACTTGTACAGGGTGAACATGGCGGCAATGTAATGTTTTGTAAAGGTTCGCCAGAGTTGACTTTAGAATGCTGCACCCACATTCAAATCGGCGATCAGATCCATGAAATTGCTGATTTCCAACGTCAACATGTTCTCGCGCAAAATAATGAACTCGCCAGTCGTGGTTTGCGTGTACTCGGTTTTGCTTATCGCAATTTTGCCGAATTAACTGAAGAAGGTATTGCCGAAAAAGATGAGAGCAATTTAGTCTGGATTGGCTTAGTAGGAATGCTTGATGCACCGCGTCCAGAAGTGCGCGAAGCCGTGGAGCGTTGCCGTGGAGCGGGTATTAGACCCATGATGATCACGGGTGATCATCAACTCACGGCTAAGGCGATCGCCGAAAACTTAGGAATTGCCAGATCAGGCGATCGCGTCCTCACTGGCAAAGAGCTAGAACTGATGAGTAGCGAAGACTTAGACCGCGAAGTCGAGTTGGTCAGCGTCTATGCTCGTGTTTCACCTGAGCATAAACTGCGAATCGTCCAAGCCTTGCAAAGAAACCATCACTTTGTGGCGATGACAGGCGATGGCGTTAATGATGCCCCTGCACTTAAGCAAGCCGATATCGGTATCGCGATGGGGATCACTGGTACGGACGTATCCAAGGAAGCCAGTGACATGATCTTGCTGGATGATAACTTTGCCACGATTGTCGCCGCCACCGAGGAAGGTCGTGTCGTTTATACAAATATTCGCCGCTTCATCAAATATATTCTCGGCAGCAACATTGGCGAGGTGATCACGATCGCTGCTGCTCCCATACTAGGTTTATCAGTCCCTCTGATTCCTCTACAAATCCTATGGATGAATCTCGTCACCGACGGCTTACCTGCTCTCGCGCTTGCCGTCGAGCCAGCCGAACCAAATGTGATGAAACGTCCGCCTATTGACCCTCGCGAAAATATTTTTGCGAGAGGAATGGGACTATATATGGTTCGCATTGGGATTGTCTTGGCGATTATCACTATTTCGATGATGGCCTGGGCGCATGGCTACACGACAGCAAACACGTTTAATGACACCTATTCACCTAAGCGCTGGGAAACTATGGTGTTTACAACACTGTGTTTAGCGCAAATGGGACATGCGATCGCGATTCGCTCTAATACCCAACTGACGATCGAACTTGATCCTCGCACCAATCCTTACGTCTGGGGATCGGTGATTATGACCACAGTTTTACAAATGGTGCTGATTTACGTCGAGCCATTTCGTATCTTCTTTGGTACATATCTAATCACCCCAACCGAATTAGCAATTTGCTTTGGTTTTAGTACCTTGATGTTTGTCTGGATAGAATTAGAGAAACTCGTGATTCGTTGGTGGGCGTGGCAACGTCAGTCCTAAAACCCAAAAATGATGAAGTGGCGCATCGCGCCACTTCATCATTTTTGGAGCTATAGCTGTCGTCACTTGCGTTAGGACAAGCTAAAACCCAAAGAGAGTAAGTTGCGGCGCGAAGCGCCGCAACTTACTCTCTGGGTTTTATGTCCTAATACACTTTGCGACAGCTATATAGCAATATTTTGAGGACATTCAATCTGAGTGGCAATCTCAAAAAGTATGTTAGGCTACAAATTTGGGTGTCCGTTCAAGTGTATTAAAGTTGAAGAATCAGTGGAGGAGTTAATTTGAAAAAAGTTGAAGCAATCATTCGTCCCTTTAAACTTGACGAGGTCAAAATCGCCTTAGTAAATGCTGGCGTAGTCGGTATGACGGTATCAGAAGTACGTGGTTTTGGTCGCCAGAAAGGGCAAACAGAGCGCTATCGTGGCTCTGAGTATACGGTTGAATTTTTACAAAAGCTCAAAATTGAGATTGTTGTCGAAGATGACCAAGTTGAGATGGTAGTAGATAAAGTTATTAATGCTGCTCGCACTGGCGAAATTGGCGATGGTAAGATTTTCGTATCTCCTATAGAACGAATTATCCGCATCCGTACTGGTGAAAAAGATTTAGACGCAGTTTAAATTTTCTTCAAAACCATAATAAAAGGGGCTGCACTTCGTGCAGCCCCTTTTATTATGGTTTTAATCTGTGGCGCACGCACAGCGTGCGCCACTTTAGCTACTAAGCAAAATTGCTTCTACTATTTGGGCAATGACTGCGCCGAGGATGGCAACCGTTACATATTTACCAGTCATCGGATTTTTTCCAAGTGAATCATCTGTTTTGCAAGCCGTGAGAAATAATGACCAAGCCTGTGTGGAATTTATAGTCTGAAACCGATTAAACCTAGGTGTAAAGATTAAACGCATATATTTTATCGAAAAGTTGGTTGACACTCTCAGCGAGTTACCGCGACTGAGATTCCTGATTCAGCGAGACAACTTACCAGATAGACTTACATCTACTTGGCAGAGGTCGAACTCTCCACAGGCGTAGAAATTTCCGTAGGCCCTACGGTATTTTTCAAACC
>JBBRQX010000188.1:0-5944 GCA_038225745.1 Pseudanabaenales cyanobacterium
AGAAATCTGGCAACAACAGGTTGAGCAAGGTCAAGGTTCCCAAAGTTCTTTAAAAGAAAGTAATGGATTAACTGAAAATATATCTCTAGATAAAGACACAAAGCTAGAACAGTTACGAAGTTTAATTGAAGCAGCGATCGCCTATTTCTTTGGTAAACAGCGATCGCAACCAACTCTAGATGAAACTTCAGATATCACAATTAGCGAAACATCTTCGCTAACTATGGAGGATATATTTGGTAATGACAATGGGCCCTGGCCGCTTTCAGCAGAACATGAATCGATCGCTTTTAGCAAATCACCAGACAGAAATGTAATCCATTCATCAGGTGAGTTACAAAACTTTGAAACCACAACTACACAAATTTCTCAAGATCGATTAGATGGAAGTTTGGTCTTTATAGAGGAGCTTTTAGGAATCCAACAAGAAAGATTTCAGACAGCAAGCGATCGCCCTTTAAAAGCATGGATTGAAACAAATGCAACGATTTTGGGCTACGTTTATAATCCTGTGATGACAGTAGTTTTGTGGATTGATGCGATCGTGCTTAAAATTGAAGATTTGATGATTAACTTTTGGCAGGGATTGATCGGCTTTCCTAAGCGATTAGTCTATTTTATTCGTTATGGAAAAAGATAATAAGCAACCAAAAAAGCTGTGGCGCACGCTGCGCGTGCGCCACAGCTTTTTTGGTAATGGATTAGCTAGGGCTGAGAATTATGTTGAAAAGCCTTCGCGATCGCAGGGGTGAGCAAAATCGTAAGGGCGATCGCATTGGCAAGGGCAACGTATGGGTTTAAAAGCATCAGACGCGAAATTGGCTCGGCTACATTGACTTTAAGCGCGTCATCAAAAACCGTGGGTATTTCTAAAAAACTGGTTGCTGAAGGTGGTGAAATCCAATATAATGAAGCCGCGATCGCGGGAAACATAACTGAACTAAACAAACGAATACTCAGAAATCTTGCCCAAGACTGCAAGCACCACAGCCCGATCGCCAATAAGATTGGCACGAGGCTAAAAACGAGGAAACTAATTCCTGAGATTACTTGCAGATTAATAGAATTGCTGTCAACTAAAGGAACATTACTTTCTAATAAGCGGTAGATATAGAAGTTAAGTGTGCGATCGGCAATCAACAAAAAACTTATTCCCATCATCGTAGTTGCGAGAATAGTGATGGCGATTGGGCGTTTGCTAGTTTTAGATTTCATTTGATAGTGCGATCGAGATTATGGTTGACTGAGATAGCGTGGTAAATTGCGAAGTAACTTGCTAGATTGCAGCATTCGCAGTAGGTAATAGCCAGAAGTTGGTAAAAAGATAATCATCGACCAACCAAATTGATCGGGAACTTTAATTTGAAAAAATGTCGGAAACAGTAACATCACGATCGCTGAAAGTCCGACTGATAAGATGCCCAGAATAGCGGCTGGAGGGTTCTTGAATAAACTCCGCACTTTCCATATAGATATATCGGTGATGCTCCAAAAAACGAATAGACAGAAAAGCATCCCGATTAGAGTGCTAACACATTGCGCTTGCCCTTTAGCAATACTTTCAAAAACATCTGAATTAACTAAAGTTGAAATGTTGGGAATTCTCAGCAGCGCCCAACCACTGATGTAATAGGAAAAGACATACCCTGTCGTCATGGCGATCGCGCCAAAAATCCCCGCTAGGCAACTGTAACCCAAAACATCGCGCAGGAAATTCTCAAGACGTTTCGGTTTTAACCAGCCAAATGCAATCCAAATCGTCGGTAAGCCCACCACTGCCATCGTTAAAATCGTCATTTGGCGAGGCTCGACAGGAAAGGGAAGCTGTACAAATCCTGCAAAGGAAATCGTGAGGATCACCATAATATTTTTGGTGAGATAGAGCAATGCTGAAGAGAGAATCTTCTGTTTGATATCATCGCCTGCGGCGAAGGCTTGGGGAAGTGCAGAAAGATTGTTATCTAGTAAGACAATATCTGCAACATCTTTACTGATTTGTGCGCCATCATTCATGGCGATCGCTAGTTGTGCTTCTTTAAAGGCTGGTACATCGTTCACACCATCTCCCACCATACCCACATAGCCGCCGCGCTTCACCATTGCCGAAATTAAGCGACGCTTCATGTCGGGAGTGATTCTACCAAAGACAGTACCAGAGGCTGCTGCACGACCGAAAGTTTGGTTATCCATCGCTTCCAAATCTTTTTGGGTAAAGACTTCCTCATCAGGAACCGCAATTCCTGCTTGACGTGCGATCGAAGTAACGGTTTCGACACTATCGCCTGAAATGACTTTGAGGCGAATATTTTGGTTTTGTAATTCGGCAATTGTCTCGATTACGTCAGGACGCAGGCTGTCTTCGAGCAGCACTAATCCGCGATCGCGTCGGTTATTTGGTAGAGCAGGATTTTTATCAGATACATCAATGCCCTCTTCGCTAGTAACAACAGCGATCGCCCGTAGACCTTGACGCGCGTATTGTTTTGCTTGCTCCTGCATTTCAGGACTGCCGAATAAAATCTCAGGCGCACCGACCATAATTGTCGTGCCAATATCAATCGCGATCGCGCCCCATTTACGACTAGAGCTAAAGGGAACTTCGCTGACAAATTTTGATGGCGATCGGGGCTTATCAGTAAATGTTGCCATCGCTTTGGCGCTACTATTCTGAGTTCCCATCAAATTTGTATAGAGCGCGATTAATTCTCGCAATGAGTCTTCATCGGTATCACCTAAAGGCACAATTGATTTCACAACTAGCTTGTTTTGGGTAAGCGTTCCCGTTTTATCAGTGCAGAGAATCCGCACACTATTCATCGAATCAACGGCATTAATTTTTTGAATCAAAGTCCGCTTCTTACTGATTTCCACTGCCCCGATCGCAAAGGCAACACTAATCGATAGGATCAAACCTGCTGGCACAAAGCTATTGATAATTACCGATGCATAGCGAATCGTGTCTACCATTGTCCGCCCCGAATTGAGGCTAGAGGCCGTATGTAAAAATGCAGCCCCAATCAGCACCAGTACAAAAATTTCGACAAGAACATCGATCTTTTTTTGTAATGGTGTAAAGACTCGCTTATAAACTCGCGAAGACTGCGATAGCTTGACTGCGTAGCTTTCATCGCCAATTTTATCAGCCCGAAATACACAACTTCCCGCCAAACAGAAGGAACCTGACAAGACAATATCGTCAATCTGCTTCGCAACTGGATCGGATTCTCCTGTCAGTAAGGATTCGTCCATTTCCACATTTTGCGAAATCAATACTGCGCCATCAACAGGAGCGCGATCTCCAGGATTAAGTTCAATCAGATCGTCACGCACCACCTCCCCAACAGGAATTTCCTGCGATTCGCCATTGCGCCGCACTTTCACTTTCTGCACAGATAATAAGGCAAGTTTGTCCAGCGTCAACTTAGCCTGAATTTCTTGCGCCACACCGACAAGAATATTCATGAATACCGAAAATCCTGAGAAGAAGGCATCGGTAATTTGTCCGAGTAACATCATTAGCAGCAAAACAACCCCAAAGGTAACGTTAAATAATGTAAAAACGTTTTCTTTGAAGATGTCTTCGTAAGTACGGCTCGATCGCATGACTACGACATTAATATCACCGCGCTGCTGTCTCTCCGTGACTTGAGATTCGCTAAGCCCGACTTCAGGATTTATTTCCAAATGTGGTGAGGCGGGCGTATTGTCTGATATGGGTTGCGACATAGACATACAGTTATCATTTTTATTAAGCAGTATAAGATGTCTAAGACAATATTGAAAATCAGAGTTTAAGCTTAATGTCGATGATTGCGTTGCAAGTAAATGGTGACGATCGCACCTGTGAGTCAAATCTCACCATGGTTGAATTACTGAAATATTTAGGGCTAAATCCTCGTCTATTAGCTGTGGAGTACAACGGCGAGATTTTACATCGACAACTGTGGGAAAACACGATGATCGAAAACGGCGATCGCCTAGAAATCGTTACCATTGTCGGCGGTGGTTAGATATAGCGATCGCTCAGACAGCTTGTAAAGATAATAAAACAAAACGCAAGAACATGAAAGGCGGCGCGGAGCGCCGCAACGCTAATTCTTGGGTTTTAATGTCTATTTTTATACTGGGAAGGGAGTAAACTTTTCCTATATCAAAAAGTTTTGTCACATATAAAAAAGAAGGGAGAGCGCGATGCGCTCTCTCTTCTTTTTTTGTTTTACAGCGTAAATATGAAATCTTTGACTAGCATTCCTGAAACAAGTATTCCTCCCAGCGATCGCTTTTCATAAGTGCCAGTATTAGGGATAAATTCACGGAAATCAGTAAAAGCTTCGAGATTGTCACCAAGAAAGTCGTAAATACTATCATCAAAGCGCAGATTTTCAATTGGCGCAACAAATTCACCATTCTCGACCCAGAAGCAAGCATAGCGGGTCATGCCCGTAATCCTGCCGCCATTGCGATCGCTCCAATTGAGATAATGCAAATTCGATAAGTAGAGTCCTGTATCTAATTTTGTAAGAATATCTGCTTCGGCTAAACTGCCTGCGCCGACTTCAGGCGATCGCATTGATTCACCTTCACTTGCGCCATTGGCTTGTTTGCCATATTCTTTAGCACTACGAGAGCTAATTAAAGTATTGACTAGCTTGCCATTGGCGATGATAGATAAATATTCAGGAGCAACTTCTCCTAAACCGTTAAAACGAGGTACATTTCCATCGGCAAAGTTTTCGCTAAGAGATAGTAATGGCGAGAGCGTTCTTTCTTGATTTTTCAATTTCAAAAGAGCGCTACTACTCTGCTGCAAGCTGGATTCCCCCACCCCCGAAGCCAAAAAGCCTAATAAATCTGCGGCTGCCGAAGGTGCGAAGTAAGTGCGATATTGTCCACGTTCTATGGTTTTGCTTGGTCTTTGCAACGCAATTAATTGCTGTTGCGATCGCTGAATCTGCAAGTTATAAGCCTCTGATTGCCACTCTTTACCTGCATAAATACCCTTAACAGCTTTTTCACCCGAGTCAGTCTGCACAAACATCGAATAATCGACAAAGAAAGAATCTGTGGCGAACCAATGTCTTTGACCTGCGGAGTTAGCGTTTGCTCTAATTACAGAACCAGATGCGTAAAATCCTGTGAAATCAACATTATTCACTGGTGCGAGAATTGTGGCGATCGCCTCTTCTGAATTTAATAAATTGCCCCGATAAACTTCGCGACTTGAGCCTTTGTTTTCAGGAATAACTAAATAAGGGTTTTCAGAAATTTGCGCGACTTCTTGCCGCAAATATTCGAGATTGGCGATCACGTAGTTATGATCAATGGCGCGATCGCCCGTAAATGGAAATTTAGCATAAGCTTCACGTTGATTATAAATTAACGAAATTGTCACATTCCCATCGGCGACAACTCCTGATTGACGCACCTTAGCATTATTAAATCTCGTGAATTGGCTGCGCTCACTTTCTAAATTAATAGTTAAGTGTTCTCCATCATGGAGACTATCAATCAGGCGATCGGCTAATTGATAAAATGCTTGCTCTAGTTGTTCTTGCATATGTCTGAGTGTAGTAAACGATGAAAAAAATTATTATCAAAACATGCGAAAGAAACCAGAACCCAAAAACTTTCTCCAGAAAACATAAAGGGCGATCGCGTTAGTCGAAAATATAGGCTGGGCTTTTACAAAAAATCTGGGATCAGTTTGATCGGTATTTGCTGTAATAGCGATCGCATTTCATCCATTTTCAATTAGGATGCGTATATGTTAACAAAGCTTGCAAATTTAACTTGCAAGTTTGCCATTTTTATGACCTTATGAAACTCTCCGAGCAAACTGATGCGGAAATACTGCAAGCTTGGCAGTCGGGAAGCAGTCAAGCTTTTGGCATCTTTTACGATCGCTATGGCGAATTAGTTCATCGCATATCTTTAAGGATTTTGG
>JBBRQX010000189.1:0-5939 GCA_038225745.1 Pseudanabaenales cyanobacterium
GCTATGAGTCAAACTGACAACCTTGAAGAACGCTTTCGTGAGCTAGAGCGCGAAGTGATGGGCAACAAACAACAAGCGAGTGGCCAACCCCACAACCCTGACAAACGTGCTGAGCCAGAATTTATTGCTGTTGGTCAAAGTGTTAAGGCCGCCAAAACTAGTTTAAGTAGCGTCGTTAGTTGGGTAAATAGCCTGACAGGCGCGAGCAAAATTGCGGCGATCGTAGCGATCGGCTTAGTTACATTTACAATCCTGAGTTTTGTATTTAAGCTAGTATCACTTGCAGTTTCCGTCGGCATCATGGCGCTAGTCGGATTTATTCTGTATAAAGTATTTTTTGAGTCAAGTCCAACCAAATAATAGGGCTAAATTTTTATGACTATTTCTCGTGCATTTCGTAGACCAATTCAGCCTAAGTTGCGTTCTATGCCTTTGCGTAAGACTCCTTCGGCGATATATATCCAGATGCATCAACTCGCTAATGAAAAAGAGCGATTGCAAGAAGAACTCGTGAGAGTAGCCGATCGCCAACAACAAATAGTAAATCGTCTTGACGAACTTGATCGCAATCTCACGCAATTAGATCTAGATGTCGAAAATAGCGCCGCTAGTGCCGAGATATCGGAAGCGCAGTTTGTAAATAAAATCAAAGCTAAACCCATTGAGCGTATCCAAACAACCCGTGGCGCAACCTACCAGAGTATGACCATCGAATATTAAAATAAGTCTCAAGAATCAGCATTGCGGCGCTTCGCGCCGCAATGCTGATTCTTGATTGCTAAAAAGATGGGACGAACAAAGTGCGTTCTATCCTTTTTTAATAGTAACGAAAAGCACCTATTTGGTGCTTTTTTGATATTGTTTAATTATATAATCCTTTAAAAGCGACTAAAAGAGATAAAAATGGGCAAAAACAAAGACAAATTAATTGATAAAGAGCCATCTAGCTTGATTAATATTGGCATCTCTGAAGACGATCGCATTGCGATCGCCGATGGACTATCATGCTTGCTTGCTGACACTTATACGCTCTATCTCAAAACTCATAACTTCCATTGGAATGTGACAGGCCCAATGTTCAATACATTGCACCTCATGTTTGAAGTGCAATATACCGAACTCGCTTTAGCTGTGGATTTAATTGCAGAACGGATTCGCTCTCTCGGTATTCATGCACCTGCAACCTATTCCGCCTATGCCAAGCTGACTTCTATTCCTGAAACTGAAGGAGTCCCTAAAGCCATGGAAATGATCAAGTTGCTAGTAGAAGGACAGGAAGCGGTTACCAGAACTGCACGTTCCATTTTTCCGATCGCCGAAAAAGCTAGTGATGAGCCAACTGCCGATTTATTAACACAACGGATGCAAGTCCATGAAAAAAATGCAGGGATGTTGAGAAGCTTGCTAGAAGAAGATTAATTATAAAAAGCCAAAAAAGCTGTGGCGCTTGCGTAGCGTGCGCCACAGCTTTTTTATATTTATATGAACGTCTCAAATTACGATAGGATAGGCTTTTAGAATGTAAGCATTTCCATCAAAGTTGAATAATTCGCTTTTTTTAATAGGTTTCCCGATATTTTTTTTGCTGCTACAAGTCCCCTCGACACTTGTACTGCTCAAACGTCTTAGCACAGCCCGCGATCGCACGCCGCCATTATTACCGCTTGAGCCATCTGCCGAAGCTTTAGCCAAGCAAAATCCTCAAGTTTCGATTGTCATCCCTACGCTTAACGAAATTGATCGCTTACCAACTTGTTTAGAAGGCTTGCGCGATCAGGCTGCCAAAGAAATTATTGTTGTGGATAGCCGATCGCAGGATGGTACACCTGAATATGTGCAGAAATTACAAAAAGATTTTCCTATCCCTTTAAAGCTAATTACCGACGATCCGTTGCCAGTTGGTTGGGTTGGTCGTCCTTGGGCGTTGCATACAGGATTTTTGAATAGCGATCCAACTAGCGAATGGGTGTTGGGCATCGATGCTGATACATTGCCACAGGACGGACTGGTGGCGAGTTTTGTGGAAAAAGCTAAAAGCGATAACTTTGATATTGTGTCACTGTCGCCCAAATTTATTCTCAAGACCGCAGGCGAACAATGGCTACAACCTGCGCTATTAATTACTCTGATTTTTCGATTTGGCGCAACAGGCGATCGCACTCAATTTACTGAAGATCGGGTGATGGCAAATGGTCAATGTTTTTTATCTAAACGCGCCAAACTGGTCGAACTTAATGGCTATGAACTCGCTAAATCATCATTTTGTGATGATGTCACCTTAGCCAGAGCCGCCGCCCAACGTGGCGCAAAGGTCGGATTTCTTGATGGGGCAGCGCTGATGCAGGTGCGGATGTATACATCAATGGCGGAAACATGGCGCGAATGGGGGCGATCGCTTGATCTCAAAGATGCCGCGACACCGAGCCAAACCTTTGCCGATTGCCTATTACTCACCGCCGTTCAGGGTTTGCCATTGCCAATGTTAATCGCGCTTTCGATATGGCAACCAGCAGCATCTTTATTGATGAATAGCCTGTTTTGGCTCAATGCCTTTCTCGTATTCATTCGATGTTTGCTAGTATTTGGCATTCGTACCAGTTACACCGAAGTTGGCTTTTGGTTTTGGCTATCCCCCCTCGCCGATCCTTTTGCTGTAATTCGCATCTGGATCTCGGCACTCACTAAACCTAAAAGTTGGCGCGGACGCACTTACACCTAAAAAACCATATAAAACAATGGGCTTACTCCCTAGCGAATAATTAGCGGCGCGGAGCGCTGCACCGCTAATTATTCGGTTTTAATGTCTATTTTTGTACTGGGAAAGGCTTAAGCCCATTGCCCTGATCTAGAAAAATGCAACGCGACTATCAAATCCTTGTCGGCGAATAGTTGAGCTTAAAATGTCGGCACTAGGGCGATCAGGATAGCCCTGTACTTCGATATAAGTGCCGCGATAAGAAGATCGCAACTGAGCATTCGGGGCGATCGCTTGAACTCGTTGCAACTCTGATAACAAGCCTGTGGGAATAATCACGAAATAGCGTAATTGGGCTGCATTGGGCAGATTTTGAGCGGCGATCAGCGGCATCGCTTGACTGAAAGGCTGAATTTGTGGCGGGAGTGGTTGAGGCGATCGCACAATCTCGATTGCATTACTATTAGGAAATCCTGAGTTAGGCACATTCGGTAATGGCTCATTCGGACGCGATATAGGAAGCGACTCTACAGGAAATGGGGCAGATGAAGCTGGAAAATTATTGGGTGGGATTGAATTTACAGGCGCAGTGGGGAAAGTTGCAAATCTATTCTGCACAGTTTGAATTTGTGGATTCAGTCCTGCTTGACTGAATTGTGCGGCGCGACGCTGGGCAAGATTTAAGTTATTAAAGCGACCTAGTTGCACAATCTGTTCACCCGTATTTAGGCGGCTAAGAAATGCATCTGGAGCTAATATCTTTGCTTGTCTGATATTTGCCACGTTAGGTAAATATACAATGTACTGATTAGCAGTCGAGGGTGAAGCTGTGGGTAAGGAGTCATTTGGGAAAAACTGGGCGGAAGTAGGAGCGCTAAAAGCAATCAAAATGCTGGTGCTAGCACTCAAGAGTGAGCCTAGTCCTAGGGCAAAACTACGAAGATGTTTCTGTGTGTGGAGTCTCATATGCTGCTTGCCAGACGGAGGTATCGAAAAAACAAAATTGGGCGCGATTGTAACATACTCTACAAGACTTGCATAATCTCTTTTAGTTTCGAGTTCACCATAACTTACAGCGCTTTGCGCTCAAACTAGAACCAGTAAAATTTTGAAAAGGGTTGCTTTACAGCCCTTTTCAAAATTTTACGGTGCTTCATTGGATCGGAAATTGGTATTGCTATAGAATACTCAAGCCATACTACACATCCCAATACATTTATGAGTGGAACCAAGCTCTACGAAGGCAAAGCCAAAATCCTGTTTACGACAGACGATCCCTATATTTTGCTGTCGCGCTACAAAGACGATGCAACTGCATTCAATGCTCTAAAAAAAGGCACGATCGCTAACAAAGGGGAAATGAACTGCGCGATCGCCTCGCACATTTTTCAGTATTTGGAGACGCAAGGTATTGCCACTCACTTCATTAAGCAAGTCTCACCGAACGAGATGCAAGTTGCTGCTGTCAAAATATTGCCGATCGAAGTCGTTGTCCGCAATATTGCCGCAGGAAGTATTTGCAAACGTCTCGGATTAGAGCAAGGTCAAGTCCTCAAACAGCCCCTAGTCGAATTTTTTTATAAAAATGACGATCTTGGTGATCCTTTGATTACCGATGCCCATGTTGCCATGCTCGATCTCGCTACACCCGCACAAGTTGCCCAACTCAAACAACTTGCTCTAGACATTAATCAGCATTTACAGACATTTTTTGATCGCTGCAATTTGCTTCTCGTTGATTTTAAGGTGGAAATTGGTGTTGATGTTAACGGACGGTTATTGCTAGCCGATGAAATTAGCCCCGATACCTGTCGCCTCTGGGATAAAGCGATCGCCGATCCTAGTGATCGAATTATGGACAAAGATCGCTTTCGCCAAGATCTCGGTAATGTCGCCGAAGCCTATCAAGAGGTAATGCAGCGAGTTTTGGCAGCGATCGGCTAAATTTAGCTTCAATCAATGACTGATCGCGATATGGTTATATTCAAAGTTATGATAGTAAACTGCTATTGCCAGAAACTTTCTGTCCAGATCTGTTCGTCAAGTTTCCTGTTAAGTATGCTGTTTAAATATTCTGTAGGTGTTTGGAAGACTTTATGCGTATAAACTTGCTCGTATTCACAGCCATTGCCGCCAGCACATTAGTGACAAGCCCTTTGCTGGCTGCTCCTAAACAAGAGATTGCTCAAGCGCCAGCCCCGCAGCCAACTACTCCAAGTACACCAGTCCAACCAAATACACCACCAACCTTTAACCTTCCCCCTACTACTCCCACGCCACCCGCCGCAAATGAAACTCAAGTATTAGTGGGAGAAGTTGCGATTAAAACTCCAGAAGGACAGCCGCCTCTGCCTCCTGAGCTTGAGCAAAGAATTTATGATGCGATCGCCACAGAACCAGGACGGACGGTAACGCGCACACAACTCCAATCCGATATTAATGCGGTATTTGCGACAGGCTTTTTCTCAAACGTTCAAGCCGAGCCAGAAGATACAGACATTGGCGTTCGGGTAACTTTCTTTGTATTACCAAATCCTGTCCTCAAGGCTGTCAACGCAGATGGGACAAAAGTACTCGAAGACGGCGTAATTAATCGCATTTTTGGCTCGCAAATTGGCAAGATCACCAATCTCAAAGATATCCAAACAGGGGTTAAGGAACTTGAAAAATACTATCAAGATAAAGGCTATGTCTTAGCCCAAATTGTTGATATCAAAGCCACACCTGAAGGCAATATCAATCTAGTTGTATCTGAAGGGGCGATCGAAGGCATTAAAGTTGCATTTATTAATGAAGATGGCAAAACCGTAGACAAAGACGGTAAACCTGTCACGGGTACTACTCGCGACTTTATCATTACCCGCGAACTGACCGTTAAAGAGGGGGAAATCTTTAATAGAAATACAATTCAGAGCGATCTTCAAAAAGTTTTTGCTCTCGGTTTATTTGAAGATTTAAACATTGGTCTTGCCCCAGGTACTGACCCACGCAAAGTAATCGTGACGGTCAATGTCAAGGAACGCAATACAGGCTCGATCGCCGCAGGTGCGGGTTTAAGTTCATCGACAGGTTTATTTGGTACAGTCAGCTTCCAACAGCAAAACCTTGGCGGCAACAACCAAAAGCTCGGTTTAGATATTCAAGTTGGTCAGCGCGAATTATTATTTGACCTCAACTTCACCGATCCTTGGCTAGCTGGTGATCCCAATCGCACCTCCTTTACGGCCAATATCTTTAACCGCAA
>JBBRQX010000190.1:0-5902 GCA_038225745.1 Pseudanabaenales cyanobacterium
ACATTGGGTCACAGTCTACGAACGTAGCGATCGCGCGGGTGGTTTGCTAATGTATGGCATTCCCAACATGAAGTTGGACAAAGAAAAAGTGGTATTGCGCCGCTTGAATATCCTTGAGCAAGAGGGTATCAAATTTGTTTGCAATACTGAAATTGGTAAGGATCTAGCTGCGGCTGATTTACTTAAAGAATTTGATGCAGTAGTTATTTGTACTGGCGCAACTAAGCCCCGCGACTTAAGTATCGAAGGACGCGAACTCAAAGGTATTCATTTCGCGATGGAATTTCTAACTGCCAATACTAAGACAGTTCTGAATGGAAAGGCAGGGGATGAATTTATTTCGGCACAGGGTAAAGATGTCGTGATTATCGGCGGTGGCGATACTGGCACTGACTGTGTGGGAACATCGATTCGTCATGGCTGCAATAGTGTCGTTCAGCTAGAGATTATGCCTAAGCCTCCAGAAACTCGCGCTAAGGACAATCCTTGGCCTGAATGGCCAAAAGTCTACAAAATGGACTACGGACAAGAAGAAGCGAGTGCAAAGTTTGGTGACGATCCAAGGGCTTATATCACTACTGCTACTAAGATCGAGGGAGACGAAAACGGTCAAGTTAAGGCTGTTCACACCGTCCAAGTGCAATGGGAACGAAATGATAAAGGTCAATTCATTCCTAAGCAGGTGGCTGGTACTGAGAAGGTGATTCCTGCTCAGATTGTGCTGTTGGCAATGGGTTTCCTTGGTCCAGAACAACCTTTGCTTGATTCATTAGGTGTGGAGCGAGATCCCCGTAGCAATGTCAAAGCCAATCATGGTCAATTCACTACCAGTCTTCCCAGTGTCTTTGCCGCAGGAGACTGCCGACGTGGTCAAAGCCTAATCGTCTGGGCAATTAATGAGGGTCGTGGCGCTGCTCGTGAATGCGATCGCTATCTCATGGGAGATACTGATTTACCCTAAATCAAATTTTAATATTTTTTATAAAAGCCCCGCAGAGCGGGGCTTTTATAAAAAATCTGGGTTTGGTTTCATCGCAAAGCGATGTAAAGAAAGTTAAAAATAAACTTTATAGAAAAAAAGATTAAATCATGAAAACTAATGTGTCGGTTTCTCCTGAGACTGTTTATGAAAATCTCAACCAACTTGATGAAGTAGATCTCACTACTAGCGCTGTTTATCGAGAAATGGCACAGGATGTCCTAGCTGACTCTGAAGTCAACTGTGATGTGCGCGAAGCGATCGCCGATCGCCTCAATCAAGCCAATCAACAACTAATTAATACAACTGTTAGCAAAACCGATAGTTATTAAACAAAACCTAAAAAAGAAGGAGCGCTAAGCGCTCCTTCTTTTTTAGGCAGTACCCATGCGGCGCAGCCAACGGAAATGCGATTGAAATCCTGCCCAGAGAGAACTGTGCTGGTTATATTTCACGCCAAACTCTTGACAAGTTTGCTCAACTATTTCGGAAATTATAGGATAATTAATATGACAAATATTGGGGAATAAATGATGCTCGATTTGGAAGTTCAAACCACCGATTAGCCATGTTATATAAGGATTATTTCGAGAAAAGTTCGCCGTTGTCTCGATCTGATGGATTGCCCAATCATTCTCAAGCATGTAGTTTTCCGCGATCGGAAAATTTGCTTCTTCAACTGAATGCGCTAATTGGAATACAATCCCAAGTACCACTCCTAAGACTAAAGAAGCTAATCCATAGCTAGCTAAAACTTGCCAGATCGAATGGAAGAATAAAGGGATTGCGAAAGCGAGTGTAAAAAAGATTAGTTTTCCACCAAAAAATATGGCGAGATTACTATTTTTTGGGCGCGAATAGGTACGAACGCCAATTTTACCTGTGATTAAGCAATAAAAATCATCATATACCTGCCACTTGAGCGTCATAAAACCATACATGGGCCACATATAATAATGTTGCCAACGATGGATGGGAAGGAGCGGATGGGAAGGAGAAAGCCTCGCTAAAGATCCTACTTCTAAATCCATATCATAATCAGCCACATTCACAAATGTATGATGAAATACATTGTGTCTTAAATTCCAGATATAAGAACTAGAGCCAATCAAATCGATACTCATCGCCATGAGCTTATTTACCCATTGCGAATCAGAGTATGCGCGATGAGCGCCGTCATGCTGCACACTGAAGCCAATGCCAGCGGTGATCGCACCGAGCATAATACACAATGGAACCACCTGCCACCATGTTTGAGCAAAAAAAACTAATAGAGCGTATGTTCCAAAAAAGCTAGATAACAAAATTGCTGTCTTAGCATACATTTCTGGACAATCACGTTGCTTAAGATCTGCATTGTTTTGAAAAAGTTCATCAACCCGCCGTCTTAATTCCGCTTGAAATTCACTGTTTTTTGCAAATTTGAGCTTTTTTTCTGGCTCTTTTTCACGCTCTATTACAGATTGTGAAAATTTACTTTGATACTGCATTTTTTACCGTTTCTAGATTCCTTAGTAGCGATCGCGCTACATTTCTGATGTTACATGATTTTATTAAATATTTTCCACAAAAAAAAGAAGCCACGCAATACGCGACTTCTTTTTTGGTGTGGATTTTACAAGGCAGCTTCTTTCCTGAGTTTTTCGCGATCGCTAGGCTTAGTGCTAGGCGACTGAAGTGCAAAATAGAGCTTGTTGAGCGCACTGAGATAAGCTCGCGCCGAAGCAACGATAATATCGGTATTTGCTGAATGTCCAGAAAGTGTCCCAACATCAGGGTGCTTAAGCCGAATCGTGACTTCGCCGAGGGCATCGATACCTGCGGTGACCGATTGCACAGAGTATTCGATCAATTGATTTGGCACATTCACAATCCGATTAATTGCTTTGTAAATTGCATCAACGGGGCCAGTTCCTACCGAAGCATCGGTGATTTCTGCCCCATCGGGCATGATGATCGTGATTGTGGCAGTGGGTATGGCGCGATCGCCACAACTTACTTGGATGCGATCAAGTTTGAAAGCTTCAGGCGCATGACGGATTTCGTCATTAACGATCGCCTCTAAATCGCGATCGCTAATTTCACGTTTTTTATCAGCAACTTCCTTAAAGCGGACAAAAGCGGCGTTAAGCTCTTGATCGGAAAGCTCAAAACCAAGCTCTCTGAGGCGAGAACTCAAGGCTTTACGTCCTGAAAGTTTGCCAAGTACAATCAAGTTATCGGTCAAGCCGATGGATTGTGCGTCCATGATTTCGTAAGTGAGACGATTTTTTAATACGCCATCTTGATGGATACCTGACTCGTGAGCAAAAGCATTTGCACCGACGATCGCCTTATTTGGCTGCACTAACATGCCTGTGAGATTGGAGACAAGGCGCGAAGTCTTGTAAATTTGTTTGGTGTCAATGTTACAAAGCGGCTCAGTCGATTCGGCAGGACGACCAAAAAAGCTATTAAAATAAGTGCGACGAACATGCAACGCCATCACCAATTCTTCGAGGGCGGCATTACCCGCGCGTTCACCGATGCCGTTGATCGTGCATTCCATTTGACGCGCCCCATTTTTGGCAGCTTCAAGGAAATTCGCCACGGCTAAACCGAGATCGTTGTGACCATGTACGGAGATGATGGCGCGATCGATGTTCGGGACATTTTCTTTAATGCCCTTAATCAAGGCTCCAAACTCTGATGGAGTCAAATAGCCAACGGTGTCAGGAATATTCACGGTACTAGCACCTGCGGCGATCGCGGCTTCTAGCACTTGATAGAGGAACTCTGGATCGGAGCGCCCTGCATCCTCTGGCGAAAACTCCACATCGGTAACTTTAGATCTCGCATAGGCAACCATATCTGGCACGATCGCCAAAACTTCAGCGCGAGTTTTCCGAAGCTTGTATTCTAAATGAATGTCGGAAGTAGCAAGAAAAGTATGGATGCGACCCTTAGCCGCAGGTTTGACCGCTTCGGCGGCGGCTTCGATATCCCCTCTAGTCGCACGCGCTAATCCGCAAATCGTGGGGCCAGTTTCGGTGCCAACAAGCTTAGCAATTTCTTGAACGGCATGGAAATCGCCTTTGCTGGCAAAGGGGAAACCAGCCTCGATGATGTCTACACCAAGTCGAGCTAGTTGCTGTGCGATTAGCAGTTTTTGTTCCACGTTCAGGGTTGCGCCTGGGGACTGTTCGCCATCGCGAAGTGTGGTGTCAAAAAAGATAATGCGATCGCGCGCAACTTGAGGCTCTGATGGTGTTGTAGACATAATGATTTAATTCATGAATGTTTATTTGTGGAATCGTAACTAGTTTGAATTAGCTAAATTTCTTGACGATTAGTTTGCTAGGTTGTAGCGATCGCCACATAATCAAGCTGATGCAATCTTAGCCTTTTTCTTTAAAATATAAAAGCTAGACCGTGAGAATTTGCCACAGCAGATACTACTTGCACAATCCCTTCAATATGCTAGTCTATGGCAACCGTACAAGATTGACAATGCCGCGTATGGAATCTTTGCCTAAATCCTCAGAACCTTTTGGCGATCTTGTCAAGACAGATCGTGAACTGCAAGGTGCTGATCTTTCCATGCCAGAATTAATGGAAGCAGAATTAGTAGAAGTCGATCCGCGCGATCGCCTCACATTGTCAAATCTAGGCATAGTCTTAAGCATTCCCATTGTTGGCGGCTTTGTAGTATTTGGATTAATTTATTTATATAATCCTTCTGCAATTAGTTGGCTGGCTTCTTCCAATGCTCCAGTTTTTTACTCCAGATCATTGTGGAATGTTCCTAAAAGTATCTCGCAAATTCAATCGGAGTTAGGGCGTAGCCAATTAAAGCTTGGTGAAAATTTCAATCTAAAAACAGATGAAATTCTCTATATAGTTTTGGAAACAGAAACTCAGCATATTCGCGAAATTCGGCTTTATCAATCTATTCGCGATCGCGATGTGGAGAAATTGCTATTAGTGAGTACAACCACGGTCGCAGGAGTTGATGAATACTTTGTGCGATCGCCTCTACTCAAATATATCACCTACGCTGTTCCCGAACGATTGCAACCAAGTCGCAATCGACTCCCACTCAAAAAGCTCTCATTACTAAACAATCCACCTTCTCAATTTAATGGCATTTGGTTCACCACTTCAGGAAATGTTGATGGGATTGCTTATGGACAAATTTACTATTTTGCCACTGATAAGCGATCTCAATTAGTTGAGCTAGATGCATGGACAAGTGCTACGGGAGAACTTCCTAAATGGCGAAAAGCTTTATCAAGCAATGCTAATTCTATCCAATTAGTAATTAATCAAACTCAAGCATTTGAGCCTTCTTTCCTCATCTTCCAACCTGAAGAGGCGATCGCAAATTCGATCAGTCAAGTCCAATTGCGACAGGTGAATCTAAATGAAGCGAAAAACCAACCAAAAGCTTATCAAGATGCTTTAGTAATGGCAAGTGTTGGCTTATGGTCTCCTGCTTTGGGGAAATTTAACCTGATGGTTGATCAGTTGCGATCGCAAGGAAAAACTCTTCCTCCATTTCTCCAAGAGCAATATGATTTGATCGCCTTACATGCCAAAATAACTTCTGAACAAGCCCAAAATCCTAATTCTAATTTAGGAGAAAAAGCGCTAATTAATATTGTTGATGGTCGATGGACTGAGGCTTTGGCGATCGCCAATGATCCTGCTTATAAGGGCGATAAAATTGCGGAAATGCTAGCCAAATATCATCCACATATTTGGCAGCGAGCAATGACGATGTTGACATTTACGGGTGCGACTGAAATCAAACTCTGGGGAGGATTGGTAGTTTTACAGCGCGATGGCTTACGTCGATCTGAACATTGGCTGCGATCGCAAAAAGTCGATCCCAAAGATTCTAATCAATTATTGCAACGACTCGATCTTGCCCCAATCTCTCTC
>JBBRQX010000191.1:0-5889 GCA_038225745.1 Pseudanabaenales cyanobacterium
CCGACAATCGTCAAGCATGGGATCTTAAAGCAGATGGAATATATATTCAGAGGGTTCCCAAAGATGGAGAACCTGAGATGAGTTCACAAAAGCATTTTATGTCACAAGGTAGACCTGACTTTGCATAGTAAAAAAGGCTCCCGACGGGAGCTTTTTTATCATGCAAGAGAGATTTGCGGCGCGGAGCGCCGCAAATCTCTCAATGTTGTGCAAATTCTTTTGGTTTTACGCCCAGTTTCTCAAACATTTTCGCGTCATCTTGCCAATCAGGATTTGCAGTCGTGAGTAACTTCTCACTGGAGAAGATCGAATTTGCACCCGCGAGAAAACAAAGCGCTTGATCGGAAACGGTCAGCCGATCGCGTCCTGCGGAAAGTCTCACCACGGCTTTAGGCATCAAGATCCTCGCAGTCGCCACCATCCGTACTAGTACCAGAGGATCGATCGCCTCTAAATCACCAAATGGAGTTCCTGCAACTGGCGAAAGCGCATTAATTGGCACTGACTCTGGCTGTGGGGTGAGGTTTGCCAAGGTATGCAAAAGATCAATGCGATCGCTGTCAGTTTCACCCATACCAACGATGCCACCACAACAAACTTGAATCCCTGCTGCTGCGACATGCTGAATCGTTTCGAGGCGATCGCGATAGGTGCGAGTCGTAATAATTTCAGGATAAAAACTTTCAGAAGTATCAAGGTTATGGTTATAGGCAGTTAAGCCAGCCTTAGCCAGCTTTTGAGCTTGGTCAGGGCGCAACATTCCCATCGTCACACAAGCTTCCATTCCCAGTCCTGCTACAGCTTCGACCATTTGCAGTACGCGATCAAATTCTTCGCCGTCAGGAGCATTGCGCCAAGCTGCTCCCATACAAAAACGAGTCGCACCATGTTGCTTTGCGTCTTGGGCTTGACTGATTACTTCATCAAGCGGTAACAAAGGATAAGTCTCTACATCTGTGGGATAGCGAGCGCTTTGAGGACAATATTTACAATCTTCAGGACAGCGACCTGATTTGATATTTGATAGCGTACACATCTGCACAGCATCAGTTTGGTGATGCTGCCGATGGATAGATTGCGCCTCAAATATGAGAGACAGCAGAGGTTGATGGTAGATTTTGGTGGCAGATTCGAGGGAAATCAAGAGAGTATTTATGCTTACGACATGATGATAGCGATCGCCATTGTACTGCTAAGGAATACCGAATTTAGAGCGCGATCGCAATACTTGTTTAGACAAAACTTGATTGATATTGTTATATTAGGCTCAAGGACACAGTTGCTAGACAAAATAACCGAATAAATTATAAAACTTAAATGATTCCTGCACAAGAGCCACCAAATGAACTAGAAAGAGTTGCCGCGCTCTATCAGTGCAATATCTTAGATACCGAATCAGAGCAGGGTTTTGACGATATCACGCAACTGGCTGCTCATATTTGTCAAACGCCGATCGCCTTAGTGAGCTTGATCGATAAAGATCGCCAATGGTTTAAATCAAAGGTGGGGCTTACGACAACAGAAACACCAAGGAAAGTTGCTTTTTGTACCCATACAATTTTGCAAGATGGAATTTTTATAGTACATGACACTTTAGAAGACGAGAGATTTGCTGATAATCCACTGGTTACTCATGCACCAAAAATTCGCTTTTACGCAGGAATTTCGATTAAAACTGTAGAAGGTTATCCACTGGGAACCTTATGTGTGATTGATTATAAGCCAAGAGAACTAAACAAAGATCAGATTAATTCTCTCAAAGTTTTGAGTAACCAAGTTTCCTATATCATCGAAACTCGGCGTAATTTGGCAGAAATTAGTCGCTTAACTCTACCGACAAAAGCTAATCCTTCTAAGAGAACTTTTCTTAAAAGACTTGCTTTTGGGGCAGTGCTATTAGCTTCAATGGTGATCGGGATAGGCATAGTGTCTGTTGTTAACTTGAGCAATTTGCAACAAACAAACAATGCAATTTTTGAGCAGCGTCAAAGATTGGACGAAATAAATCAACCGCTCAATCGCTTACGCGATTTGAAATTTGTAATGATGAATTATATTCTTTCTGACAGTCAAGAAAGTTTAGAAAAATATAAGATTTTAGTGTCACAGTTGAGGCAAGATTTAGAAGTTCTCCAGCAGACATCTGTAAATGTTGATAGAAGCGGCTTCTACAATCAACAAATTCAAGATGACCATCAAAAAACGCTCAATCTTTTAACAAAACATATTCGTAAAGAACTGATTAACGCTCAACAAACTACGGCGCTATATCAAACTAATGGTATCGCAGCGACTCAGAAATCAATAACTGATTATAACAATCAAGTTGATAGTGGTCTTGTCGAGGCTCAATTAGATGACTTAGTTACTCTTGAGCAAAACAATTTGATGCAGTGGTTACAAAAGCGGCAGATTTCAATTTCTGATGCTGTAAATATTTCTTTAATCACGCTTCTGTCAACCTTAGTAGTGCTGGCGATATTTTTCTATCTCATTAAGCGCGAAGTTAATATGCGTCGCCAATTGACACATAGCCTTGAACAAGAACGAGATTTTACTGTTTCTGTCCTCGATACTGTCGCCGCGTTGGTAATCGTGCTAGATTCAGAAGGTAGGATTATCCGATTTAATCGTGAATGTGAGAAGGTGACAGGCTATCACTATGAGGAAGTACGCAATCAGGTCTTTTCTAAGATTTTGTTATTAACTAAAGATGTTGAATCGGTTCGCGAGCATTTTGATGAATCAACCCGTAAGCATCGGACGAATGCCTACGAGAACTATTGGATTATCAAGAATAGAGAACGTCGGTTGATTTCATGGTCAGCGACTTCATTGCTGAGTGATACAAATGAAGTTGAATTTATAATTGTTACAGGTTCAGATATCACTGAGCGCAGACAGATTGAAAAAGAAGTGAGTTTACAGAATTCGCGATCGCTAGTTTTCTCACAAATCACATTACGAATTCGCCAGTCACTTGATATCAATGAAATCTTAAATACAACTGTCTCTGAAGTGCGAGAACTTCTCAAAGCCGATCGCGTAGTTATGTATCGCTTTAATGGCGAATGGGAAGGTGATATCGCTGTGGAATCAGTGGAACCACCTTGGGCTGCTTCAATAGGAACTGATGTTAAAGATGACTGCTTCCGTCGTGGGCTATGGGACAGCTACCGCCAAGGTCGAATAGTCGTCAATGATGATGTTCCTAATTCGGATATGCCTGATTGCTACAAGCAATTGATGGCTGATTTTCAAGTACAGGCTAACTTAGTAGTACCAATTCTCAAGAAAGAGAATCTATGGGGACTGCTAATTGTCCATCAATGTAGTCAGCCAAGGCATTGGCGTAATTTTGAAGTTGACTTTTTAACTGAACTTGGTATTCAAGTGGGTATCGCTCTTAATCAAGCCACTTTATTAGAACAAGAAACGCTACAACGCAAGCAACTTTTGCAACAAAATATCGAACTAGAAGAAGCACGTTATCAAGCAGAATCGGCTACAAAGATGAAAAGCTCTTTTCTTGCCACCATGAGCCATGAAATTCGCACCCCGATGAATGCAGTATTAGGGATGACAAGCTTGCTTGCTGATACCCAGCTTTCAACTTTACAGCGAGATTTTGTGGAGACGGTTCAAGTTAGTGGCGAAAATCTGCTCACATTGATCAATGAAATCCTTGATTTTTCAAAGCTCGAAGCGCAGGAAATGCAGTTAGAAGAAATTAACTTCGATCTGAATACCTGTGTTGAGGAAGTAACCGATCTGCTTGCCATGCTTGCCCATTCCAAAGGCTTAGAACTTGCCTCATTAGTTAATCAGGATGTACCGCTTTATTTGTGTGGTGATGTGGCGCGACTTAGACAGGTGTTAACTAATTTGGTTAGTAATTCTATTAAGTTCACTTCGGAAGGAGAAGTCATTGTCAAAGTTTCGCTGCAAGATCAAACAGAAGCGATCGCAATGATCGAGTTTAGAGTGATTGATACAGGAATTGGTATAAATCCTCTAGCTCAACAAAGACTTTTTCAGCCATTTACCCAAGTTGATGCTTCAACTACGCGCAAATATGGCGGACCTGGCTTGGGGCTTGCGATTTGCAAACAAATTGTCGATCTCATGGGTGGGCAAATTGGCATTGATAGCGAAGAAGGCAAAGGCTCACAGTTTTGGTTTACGATTCCATTTGTGAAACAACCTGCCGAAGCGATCGCTGCTATACAACCACGTCGAGAAATCAGCCTCGAAAATATTCGCGTGTTGGTGGTAGATGATAATGAAACCAACTGCAAAATTTTGACCTATCAACTGACGGCTTGGCAGATGCGAGTTGATGCAGTCCAACATGCGTCTGATGCGATCGCAGCTTTAAGAGCGGCTGTCAGCGAAGGCGATCGCTACGTGTTAGCAATTCTCGATATGCAAATGCCCGACATCGATGGCGAAATGCTCGGCGCACAAATCAAAGCCGATCCAATCCTGCGCGACACAAAACTGATCATGCTCACCTCTCTCAATCAACAAGGTGGTATTAACCGAGTTAGAGCACTTGGTTTTGAGTTTTATCTTGTCAAGCCAGTAAAGCAGTCACGATTACTTGATGTCTTGATGGAAGCTGTCTCTAGCAATACTAAGCATGAAATTTTTTCACCAGATCTATTAGAGATAGCTGATTATCCAGTCATAAGAACTTCTAACCTCAAAATTCTAATTGCTGAAGATAATCCTACTAATCAAAAAGTTGCGCTGCATCAACTACGCAGCTTTGGTTATAACGCAGATGTAGCCTCAAATGGTAGAGAAGCTCTCGATTTACTAAAACGCATTGATTACAATATTATCTTGATGGATTGCCAAATGCCAGAAATGGATGGCTATGAAGCCACGGCTGCTATCCGTCAGCTAGACTCAGATAAATGCAACATAGCGATCGTGGCGATGACTGCCAATGCGATGAAAGAAGATCGCGATCGCTGTATTGCTTGCGGAATGGATGATTATCTTAGCAAACCAATCCGCAAAGAAATTCTTGCTCAAAAATTAGCAGAATGGGAAACAAAAATCTTTGCTCAAAAAGAAACCGCCCCTGCGAAAATTGAAGCGAATGTTAGTTTGCCAGAAAAAGCTCCTAATACTTACGCATCTTTACCACTAATTGATTGGAAATATCTTGACGAAGTTGTCGAAGGCGACAATGAATTTAAGATCCAAATTTTACAGATGTTTTTTGAGTCTACGTCCCAAAGCTTAGAAAAGCTCGAACAGGCGATCGCCGAGAATAATTATCAGGCGATCGCCCAGACTGCTCATTCTATCAAAGGTGCATCAAGTAGTCTCGGTGTCTTGTCGATGGCAGCGATCGCCAGTGAGATAGAAAAACTTGGGCGCAACCAAAACTCAGACAATACTCAAGACTTATTCCAAAAAATGCAGAATATATTTTCGCAAGTTCAAAATAATCTCCTATAAAAAAGGCGGTGCATTGCACCGCCTTTTTTCTTAACTGATATTACGACCGCCCCCTCTGCCTCAGGGAGAGGGGCTAGGGGTGAGGGTCTTAAAATACTTGTTCGATTTCAGCAATTTCAGGAATCTCTTCCTTCAACTTGCGCTCAATTCCCATTCTTAGCGTCATCGCTGAGCTAGGACAAGATCCACAAGCACCTTGCAAGCGCAATTTTACAATTGGCCCCTCGATCTCCACGAGTTCCACATTGCCACCATCATTCATTAGATAAGGGCGCAACTCATCGAGTACGTTTTCAACATTGTCTCTGGTTAAAGTCAAACTCATATTTTTAATCTCAAGAATATTAGTATCTATGCTATCAGAATTAGATATCCACAGCGATGCTCACCATTGACCATCCAGTGAGTCCGCTC
>JBBRQX010000192.1:0-5885 GCA_038225745.1 Pseudanabaenales cyanobacterium
GATTTACATTCAACCAACACTAATTCCGTATCATCAATAGCAAGAATATCAATCTCCATTGCAGACCCTTGACGCTTAGTTCGCGCACGTGGATAAATCTCTTTGACATCTATTCCTTTTTCCTGAAATAACCGTAATACCGCAGGCTCCACTAATTCTTCAACAAATCTTCCCCATCTAGTTGTGAGAGCTTCAACTGCTTTACTGGTTCTATCCACAGTCTTTTTGAGTTCTGCCATACTGCGATCGGCTTCGGCAGAACGTCGATCAGCTTCAGTAGAACGTCGATCAGCCTCAGCAGAACGGTGATCAGCTTCAGCAACGCGCCGATCAAATGCTTCTTGCGATTTTTGAAACAGTTTATAAATATCGTCAATTGTTACAGGGGTGCTCATATATCTTTATTCGTTTAATCAAACAGGGCTAGACCTAAATTATCATATAAAAAAAGTGACATCTGCATCTAAACTCACAACCTCTGTCACACGGTCACACCCTTCTCAAGACAAATAAGTTGCCTTCATTGCCTCTCCCGATCCGTAAATCTTGATCGAGATAAGTCGTCTCTAGCCAACCTTTTTGATCCTCGCGCTTAATCTGAAAATCAACTGCTAATAATTTCTTAGGCGATCGCAAAGTATCAATAAAACTACTCACATTCCGATAACCAATCAAGCTTTGAGAACCAGCTACCAATCTCTCAAAATTTACCTTGACTTGCTTCTCAGAAACTACCGTAAAATTTGCACAAACACTCACTAATCCACCCAGCAACGGCAATCCCTTAATCTCCGCCACATTAAAAATTTTACCTTCAGCCACACGCAAGCATTGATAAATGTTGCCTAACTTGTAAAGCGGAAAGCGATCAATCTTTAAAAGTTCTTGGCTAGTGGTAAACAACAGTAACCAATCTCCATCTAGCAACTCAGGCGATCGGGTCGGCGCAGGCGTGGGATTTAGTTCTTCAACATAAGCAACCGCGGAAAAAATTGCCTTACGTTGATCTTCAGTCATTTCTAAACCGCGATTCACAGGGGCGATCGCATTTAGGAGATTTGCTTTGCGAGTAGTACTAGTCATGAGCATATTCTACAAAAAATAAAGGCAACGCTATGCGTTGCCTTTATTTTTTGATCTACCCTTGACGAGCTTTGAACTTTGGGTTTGACTTACAAATGACATATATTCTGCCGCGACGACGCACGATTTTGCAGTCTTTATGGCGAGTTTTTGCCGATCTGAGGGAGCTAACAACTTTCATGGATGAATCCCTAACGTTTACTTATGTTGAAAAATTTTCACACGGCTTACAATCTTAGCACGCTCTCTGTCGCAAAATATGGATGGATTACCATGGAAATCAACATTCAGATTGCCCAAAAATTAAAAACTAAATCAACAAATGGGCGCACCGCGCCCATTTGTTGATTTGGTTTTTATATCAACTCAGTGTTTGACCAATCCAGTGCTATGCTTGCAAGCATAAATTTGCACAATTCCAACTAACTTTATTCTTGTAATGCTGCATCCAAACGCCATTCCTTACTTGGTCGCCTTTGCGGTATCTGCGATCGTGGTGTGGCTGAGTACACCGATTATTCGCCATTTCGGACTTAAAGCAGGATTAGTAGATAAACCCAATCATCGCAAAATGCATACCACGCCAGTTGTGCGAGTTGGTGGTGTGGCGATCTTTCTGGGAAGCGTCACCGCATTATTATTAGTTTGGGGCGCAGGTTGGTTTGGAATATTACCGCAAGCTAGGGAATATGAAGTCTGGGGCGTAACTATTGGTGGGGCGGCTTTCTTTCTGATTGGGTTTGCTGATGACTTATTTAATTTACCGCCATTGCCACGACTAATTGCTCAGTTAGCAGTATCCGCCGCCGCATGGCGCGTTGGCGTAAGAATTGACTTTATCTCAGTGCCACTTATTGGCATCATCAAATTTGGCTGGTTCAGTTTACCGATCACGATGGTCTGGCTGTCGGGCATGGCAAATGCCATTAATTGGCTGGATGGACTCGATGGGCTAGCCGCAGGTGTCACCACGATCGCCGCCGCTGTGATTTTAATCACGAGCTTGTTTATGCAGCAACCTGCGGCGGCGCTGATTGCGGCGGCTTTAGCGGGTGGATGTTTAGGATTTTTGCGCTATAACTTCAAGCCTAAAAGTTCTGCTGAAATTTTTATGGGCGATGGCGGTGCTTACTTTTTAGGCTTTACTCTCGCAGGGGCGAGTGTGATCGGTCTGGTGAAGGCGGTGGCAACGGTGGCGCTAATTATGCCCTATATGATCTTGGCAGTGCCGATTGTTGATGCGACGGCGGTGATTTTGCAACGCCTTGGCAGAGGTGAGTCACCAATGGCGGCAGGTAATGAACACTTGCACCATCGCCTAGTCGAAGCAGGTGTATCAAAACGACTAACGGTTTTATTTATCTACGCGCTTACTCTTTGGGTTGGCAGTATCGCGATGGCTATTTCAGGGATGCCTGCGGGGGGAACCTATGCGGCGATTAGTACTGTATTGATGACTTATGCTTGCTTTAAGGTTTGGCAACGCATTAAAGCGAAGGAGTTGCGATCGCAAAAAGAGGAGTCTTCGCCGCCCAGCGATCGTTAGTTTAGAGCGCAAAGCGCTGTAAAAGCTGCGCTTTTGTTACTCGTCTAAATGCTCAGAAACAGAGCGATAAAGTTCTAAAACATGATGGTCGAGGAGTTGGTAATAGACTTTGCGTTTGCTTTTGCGATAGCTGACCAGACGCATGGTGCGTAAAACTCGCAACTGATGGGATACAGCCGATTCACTCATTCCTACCAGTGCTGCAAGATCGTGAACACATAATTCCTGTTTCGATAAGACCGATAAAATCCGTAGTCGATTGGGATCGCTCAACATCCCAAAAAACTCCGCCATAGTTTGCGCCTTCTCGACTGGCAAAATCCCATTAACTAAATCTTGTAATGCTTCAGGCGCGATCGCACAGAGATCGCACGTCGGCAAACTATCTACAGAAATCAAAGACGGATTTAGCATCGTTACATCTTACAAAAAAGCGATCGCTTTTTTATATCATCTTGACATATGAACGTATATTCATATATTATAAACCTAATCGAATAGGATCAAATATATGACAACTATCACAGAAACTAAGTGTGCTTGCCTCAAATGTACTTGCATGGTCTCCTTAGACACCGCAATCATGGCAAATGACAAGCCCTATTGCAGCAGAGCTTGCGCCGATGGACATCCTGAAGGATCGACAGGTTGTAAAAAATCTGGTTGTGGCTGCGGCTAAAACAAAAAGCGTTGGCGCTTAGCACCAACGCTTTTTGTTCTTTTTGATATTTGGTTGCGCTATAGTAAAAATTATTCGCTTCACCAAAGTTCAAGATGCTGAATTTAAACGAAATTATGTCACTTGCTCGCCCGATCGCTTGGGGTGCGGGAGACATCCTGATGAAGTATTACCAAGAGCCGCAAAACTTAGAAATTACGTTTAAGGGTGGTGAAGAGGGCAACGTCACATCGGCAGATTTAGCTGCTAATGATTTTATTTTGAGTCAGTTAAAACAAGCTTTTGGCACCAAGGATTTTGCGTATCTTAGCGAAGAAACTGAAGATAACATTGATCGCCTTAATCACGAATGGGTGTGGATCATTGATCCGATGGATGGCACGAGTGACTTTATTCGTCGGACTAATGAGTTTGCTGTACATATCGGCTTAACCTATCGCCAACGTCCCGTCCTTGGACTAGTGGCTACTCCCGCCCAAGATCGGCTATTTCAAGGGATATTAGGCAACGGGGCATATGTTGAAACTAGAGATGGTTCGCAGAAATCTATTCAAGTTTCTAGCAAAGTCGAACTCAATCAAATGGTGGTAGTCGCCAGTCGCAGCCATCGCAATCATCAACTCGAAAGTATTCTTCACGAATTACCAAAAGCTGCCGAAATCGCCGTTGGAAGTATTGGCGGCAAATTTGCGGCGATCGCCTCAGGTAATGCTGATGTTTATATCTCGGTCTCAGGCAAATCTGCTCCCAAAGATTGGGACTATTGCGCTCCTGAAATCATTTTGACTGAGGCGGGTGGACAGCTCACCCATGCTGACTTGTCTTTGCTGTCTTACAACAATCTCGAATTGCGTCAGTGGGGAACGATTGTGGCGAGCAATGGTCATTGTCATCGCCAAATTTGTCAAATTAGCCAAGACGCGATCGCGCCAATTAAAAGGTAACGTTACATAGAAGCTTTGAAAAGTGCCGCGAAGCGGCACTTGTCAAAGCTTCTATGGGTTTTATGACAGCGCAAAGCGATGCACTTATAATGAGCAATACTGAGTTACCGATCAGCATTTTTTGCGATCGGTAATGACCTGTAGAATGGACGATGACAAACGCTGTAGCAAACCATTCCATGTTCACCTTCGCACTGCCCAAAGGCTCACTGTTAAAAGACTCTATCCGCTTGCTTCAAGGAGTCGGACTCGACTTTAGCGCATTTCTGGATGCATCTAACCGTCAACTACAAATCACCGATCCGACAGGCACTGCTAAAGCACTGCTAGTGAGAGCGCAAGATGTGCCTGTATATGTGGAATATGGGCAGGCGCAAGCTGGGATCGTGGGCGAAGATGTATTGCGTGAAAAAACGCCTAAAGTGGCGAGGTTGCTCGATTTAGGCTTTGGTGGTTGTCGGATGTCGATCGCTGTTGCGGGAGAGAGCCGCTACCGATCGCCACTAGACTTACCGCCCCATAGCCGTATTGCTTCCAAATATGTCGGTTGCGCCCGCGCCTATTTTGACAGCATCGATTTACCTGTCGAAATTATTCCCCTGTATGGCTCGGTGGAGCTTGGTCCGATTACAGGCATGGCTGAGGCGATCGTGGACTTGGTTTCGACGGGCAAGACACTCAAAGATAACGGGCTAATTGAAATTGAAGTTTTATATCAAAGTACGGCGAGATTTATTGGGCATCCGCTTAGTTATCGATTGCATAGCGATCGCTTTGGCGAATTGATGCGCCAGATGCAAGTCACTGTTTAACAAAAAAAGAAGCGCTTCGCGCTTCTTTTTTTACTTGGAAATCTTTCCCCATGCCGATTGTGCTGCTTTTTGGATACGGCTTACAGTTTTGGAGACTTTTCTTTCTAGATTTTTCTCGACATTTTCTAAAGCTTCGTTAACTGAATCCAATGCCCAGCTATCAAACTCTTCAAGGCGATCGCGTACTGAGTCAACCTGTTTATCGACCTGATTATTAACCTGTTTATGGGTTTTTTTGAAGTTTTTTTCGTACTGTTGTTGGGCTACGTCAGTGACTGTATCAACAGCATTATGGATGGTTTTTTCGATCTGACGTTTGATATCTTTTTTCGGCTGTTTGGACATCGCGATGACTCCTGAGTGATTCACTGCAAAAGTATAGTTTCATTTATCATATCGCTATAGCTTGGGTAGCACATACAGCAATGACAGAAGATTTGCATAAAGATTTTTATCAACAGGGTTTGACTAGGGCAAGGGCTGGCGATCGCTATGGTGCAATCCAAGCTTTTAGTTGCGCGATCGCGGCTAATGCTCAACTTGCTGAAGCATATTATCAGCGTGGTTTAGTCTTGTTTGATTTAGGCGATCGCCAAGGTGCGATCGCTGACTATGACCAAGCGATTAGCCTCAATCCTGATGCGATCGATCTGTATATGGCTCGAAGCATCACTCGCATCGCGATCGCCGATATTTTGGGCGCACAGGCTGACATTGCTCAAGCACTGGTAATTAATCCCAAATCTGCGATCGCCCATCAGTTATTGGGCTTGACTTATAAGCAACAAAATCAAATCGAAAAGGCGATCGCTACTTATAAA
>JBBRQX010000193.1:0-5857 GCA_038225745.1 Pseudanabaenales cyanobacterium
CTGCTCCAGATTCTAGCGATCCATTAGCGATCGCTGATGACAAATGATGCTCAAATAGGCGATCGCTTATTAGCCAAAAAAGAAGTGCTGCCCTAAGGGCAGCACTTCCTTTTTTTACGGAGAGAGAGGGATTTGAACCCTCGGTTACTGTCGCAACATTCGATTTCAAGTCGAACGCATTCGACCACTCTGCCATCTCTCCCGCCCTCTATCCTAAAGCATGATTACACCTAACACAAGCAAAAAAATGAAGACTCGCAAGGCGGGTCTTTATTTTTGGAGGCAAGGGGCTTAAGCCCCTTGTTAATCTAGTGCAGAATTTTAGCTCTATGCTTTGACAGCAGACATCGACAAGGTGTAGTAGCCGAGTTGATTAGGAACACGCTCCCACTTAGCATCCAACTTGCCCTTGGACAAGTTCTTGGTGACGCGATCCTTCGCTTGACGGAAATTTTCAACCGAGAGATCGCCATACAGAGCTTTGACAACGCTATCTGCATTGACAAATTCACCCTTGCGTTCTTGCAAGACCTTCTCGATCGCATCAGTCAAAGTATTACCTTGATAGAGAGGACGCATAACCAGAGAGCTTAAACGACCAGACTTCTTCGGCTGTACGGATTTAGCCGCTTCAGCTTCGGCTTTTTTGGAAACTTTTGGGGATGTTTTTGTAGGGAGAGTAACAGCCTTAGGAATTTTAGCAACTTTAGGGGCTTTAGCAACTTTGGGAGCCTTAGCAACTTTGGGAGCCTTGATAGGGACTTCAGTTTTGACAGACGCGGCTCTACCTCTCTTGACGGTTGAGGTGGGAACTGTCTTCAAGGTTTCGAGCGATAGTGTGTAGTAACCAAGTTGGCTAGGAACACGCTTCCATCTACCTTCGCCCTTACCCTTAGAGAGATTCTTGGTGACGCGCTCTTTAGCGACTCTAAACACGGTCTCAGTCAAATCCCCATAAAGAATACCGACCACATCATCAGCATTAACAGCTTGACCTTGGCGTTCATTCAAAATCTTTTCGATTGATTCTGTCAGAGTAAGTCCTTCATAGGCAGCGCGAGTTGTCAAAGAGCCACGACGATGTCCTCTTCCTTTTCCTGTAGCAGTAGGTTTAGGGGCTGCTACAGGTTCTGTGACAGCTTTAGGTTTGCGACCTCTAGTAGGAGCAGGGGCAGGTGGAACTTCAACAGGAGTAGCGGCAACAGGAGCAGCAGGAACAGGAGCAGCAGGAGCAACCGCAGCAGGAGCGACAGTTTCTTTCTTTTTACCTTTGGCTTTAGGAGCTTCGGCGGGGAGACTTCCTAGAAGCGCCTCGACGTGAGCGAGTTGAGTTCGTGCTTGTGCAACTTTATCTTCATATTCAGAGAGAAAACCTTGCAAATGGGTTTGCAAAGCTTGCAAAGATGCGCCAAAAACGTCTGGCTGCAAGCTTACAGATAGGTCTATAGTCATATTACGGGAACCAAAAAGATAGTAGTGATTGATTTGATTAGTTTATTTCCTCATACTTTTGCTTATGATGGAAGAAACTCATCATTTTGTTCTATCACGTTTTGAGAGAACTCGCAATAGTTTAGAAAGAATTCTCACCATTAAGTATAAAAATCCAAACCCCAAAAAGCTGTAGCGCGCGCTGTGCGTGCGCTACAGCTTTTTGGGGTTTGGATTCTATTTTTTCAAAAGAAAGAAGCGGTGCAAAGCACCGCTTCTTTCTTTTGAAAATTATTAAAAATTATTTTTTGAGTTCTAACAGGAATTTCGCTTCAGTAGCGCGATCGCCTTTTGGGTAACGCTCTAACAGTTGTTGCAAATAGCTAGACTGTTCGCTGAGAAAGAAACTAGAAAATAGTAAATCATCGATATATTGACTTTGAGGAAATTTGACCTGTAACTCAACGATGATGCCATCAATGCGCCGTTGGTAGTCCGAGCGCATACTCTTTTCTCTCAAATCGTAATCTTGATAAGAATAGTTAAGTTTGTTTTGACTGAGTCGCCGCGATTGGGCGCTAGCAATGATTCCTGCGGGGGGATGGATACTTTGGGTTTCTGAGAAAGTGTGGTTTTCCCACTGGGCGAGTAGGGTCATGGCAACCATGTAGAGAGATTTTTCGCGCGTTGCGGGAGAGAGACGAGGATCTTCGAGTAAATTTTGATAGAGAGAGAGGGCGATCGCATTTTGACTGCCAGCTTGATATTTCGCTAAAATATCCGCGTCGCTACGTTTGGATGGATCGCATACCCACCAGTCGCGACAATTCCAGTCTGTCGGCAAGCGATAAGCACGAGAGCCATCCCAGATTGGTAAATAACCATTTTTCCATCCGCCCAGCCCTGCCCAATCGGAGGCGATTTGATAGCGCGACTCAGGTGTATTTTCAATTTGCCATTGGCGCAGCTTTTGCCAACGGAGTTTTTGTTCGCTTAAAAGTTTTTGGGCTTCCTTCTTGAAATCTACAACTCGATTATCCTCTCGCCACCAAGCACCTTGCGGGTGGTAATAAGCTTCAAGGATGCGATCGGAAATAGATTCTAGTTGTACATTCGCGGAAATCTCTAGGGCTTTGGCATAATCATGCGATCGCGCATACTGAATGGCGATCGCATATTGTAAAAGTGGCGCAAGGGGTTGATTTTCTGATTCTTTTAAGAGGGTTTGCATCTGGTCGATGGATAGACCGACATCAAGGAGCGTCCGCACATGTGGGAAAGCGAGATAAAGAGCATCGCGATCGCCCATCGGTTGCAGCATGATTTTGATCCAGAGCCGCATCGCACCAACAATGTCGTTATTGTCTTGCAAACTCAGCGCGAGGAAGTGAGAGGCATCATCTGCACCTGAATGATCTTTATATCGCTCCAGCCAGTCTTGCCATGCATTAAGACGTTCTTTCTCAGAGCGTTTAGCATTACGATCAAGGATATCTTGACTGCGTGGCTGACTATCAAAATAAGAGCGTCCTGTTAAATCACCATATTCGCGACAGGCGATCGCAAATTTGGACTGCGGATATTTAGTCACCATTCCCAACAGCAAGTAATAGGCGTAGTCACCTTTGGGCGCATAGTTTTCGTAACTGACAATTCGTGAGAGGGAATGTAGCTGCGATAGATCTTTATTTAAAATATTTTTGAGGAGTTCTGTCCCTTGTGCGTCTCCATGTCGATCTAGCTCGGCGATCGCCCAAATGCGATCGCTAGCTGAGCGATCCTCAGCTAAGGAGCGAAAGAAAACTCGTCCAAAAGCGGTAATCTCTGCCGCCTTGATCGCGCCCAGTCGCTCAACTAAAATATATTCCTGAGCATCGCTAGATAATTTCTGATAAAAGGCGATCGCGGCTTTGATTTGAATAGCTGTCGGTTGTTGGATCGCTTCGTACTGTACCCATTCTGATAGCCCTGCAAAGTTCCTACTTTTGTCATAGGAAGCTTTGCCATAGACAGCTTCATAGCCGAGCAGACGGATCAAAAAATTAAAATTGAATTGCTCGTAATATCGCGGCGAATTTTTCGGTTCGAGATTTGCTTTAGCTAAATTGATTAACTCTTCGCGGACTTTAAGATCATCTAGACCGAACTCTTTCTCCCAATTTTTACCAGTCTCATCTGATTCATAGGGCGCGACTTCATAAAAATTTGGGTGAGTCATTCGCCTCTGAATCTGTCCACGTAGCCAGATGGTTGTGTAGGGTTTACCAAGGCTGCGAATACCTTCAAGACCATACTTTTGTCGAGTTTGATCGCGAGAGCGAGCATAATAACTTAGTAATGGATATGCTTTGGCTCCATATTTTTTCCAGACAGGATTGGCGACTGGATCTTTTCCCCATTTGGCGACAATAATATCTTGACGAACTGCTTGGGTGATTTCTTGCCACTGGGGATCGAAGCGAAGGCGATCGCGTAGGACATCATCAATTTCTAAATTTGAAATTTCTTCCGAACTGTAGGAATCAGCAAGTTTGGACATTTCGACAGGACTAGGTATTTTCACTGTGCGCGATTGAAATACTTCTGTCGCTTTAAGTGCTACACCAAACGAGAAAACTGTAACGAATACAGACAATATATATAGATGACGCTTTTTCATATCGGTTTCCCAACTCACACTAAACAGGTTTAGCTAACAGAAGTCTCAATAATATCCTTTGCCCCTTATCATTAAACTTGATTTGAGGGAGACAAAAATACTTCTCAGCAATTTGCAACAAACCATAAAAAATTTGTTAAAAAAGCCAAATGCTCTCAGATCGCTTATCTTTATAATTCAGTTCAAATATTTTCCATGCAGAAATTAGTTAGAAAATCCCTTGATTACCTAAATTCTTGGATCAATTTTCGAGGCTCCCCATTTGCTATAGCTAGCTTAGTTGGCTGTTTGATACTCTTAATGATCTTGGGGTGGTTATTTGAAGAGGTATGGGAGAAAGAAGCATTTAGTTTTGACACCAATGTTCTGCTCTGGATTCATCAATCAGCGAACCCACTTCTAGATTCGATAATGGTTGCTATTACAGGTTTAGGAAATCCGCCAATGGTAGCTGCCACTATTGTTAGTACTACATTTTGGCTTTGGAAAAAGCGAAAATATTTGCAATTGAAAGTCTTTGCACTTATCTGTATAGGAGGAATAGCTTTTAATGTGGGGTTAAAACTTGTCTTTACTAAAACTCGTCCCCATCTATGGAATCAACTTATTGTAGAGACCACTTTTAGTTTTCCTAGTGGTCATGCTCTTGGGGCGAGCATAATGTATGGATTTTTAGCATATTTACTAGCAACAGAGTTCCCTCGATTTTCTCGATTAATTTATGCAGCCATGATTGGGCTAATTTTGATGATTGGATTCAGTCGCTTATATTTAGGAGTTCACTGGTTGACCGATGTGATTGCAGGCTATTTAATCGGATTTCTCTGGTTAATTACTTGTATCTCTATCCTAAAGCGTAATTTAGTAACTCGTGATCAAATTTAATTAAGACAAGTTGTTAAAGTAAATTGCTTTACAGCGCTTTGCGCTGTGATAAAACCCAGAGAAATTTTTGAAAGTGCCGCTTCGCGGCACTTTCAAAAATTTCTCTGTACTCTTTAAAGCCTCAATAGACTTTACTTTAGGATATAGAGTGAAAGTTAATTAGAAGAATAAATGGCTTTCAGGTTGAATATTGATTTCCATCGGCACAGCTTGAGGGTCGGCGGAGAGAGCAAACATAATTGCATTTGCAGCCGTCTCAGTCGTTAACATTTTGCTGCGATCGACCTTCATGCTGACATCATCCCAAAATGGTGAATCAATCCCCCCAAAATAAAATAGAGTGACTTTAATTCCTAAACGTCGCAGTTCATCTGCCATGCACTTACTAAAACCGATCGCCCCAAACTTAGAAGCGCAATAAGCCGCCGCCATTGCCATCGGATGTTTGCCGAGAATGCCAATCACATTACAGATATGTCCAATCTTGCGATCCTTCATCACATTGGCAACCGCTTGACTAGTATAGAAATTTCCCTTGAGATTGAGATCGAGCATCTGGTCAAGTTCCTGCGGTTCAATGCGAAGGAATTGCTTCATTACGCCAGCACCTGCGGCATTGACTAAAACATCAATCTGTCCAAACTGCGCGATCGCTTTTTGCACCATCGCTTCCACCTGCTCATATTTAGTAATGTCTGTGGGAATCGCGATCGCCTCTATATCGTGGTCATCTTCCATATTGTTGACCAATTCTGCCAACTTATCCGCATCGCGAGCCACGAGAACTAATTTCGCTCCTGCTTCAGCAAGTTTTGGCACAAGCGCCGAACCGATCCCACCTGTTGCACCAACGACAACTACGACTTTGTTTTGCATTTTAAA
>JBBRQX010000194.1:0-5854 GCA_038225745.1 Pseudanabaenales cyanobacterium
AAGATTTTTGCTAAATTTCAAACTTCTCAAACACGCTCTAAAGCCCCAAAAAGCAGATGCGGCGCTTAGCGCCGCATCTGCTTTTTGGGGCTTTAGTTTGTCTTAATACAAGTGGCGACAGATAGCCATATTGTCAATCTCTAGATTCAAAATTTAGAAAGGAAATGTCAGCGTGTCTGGGAATAAGACGTTAACTACGATCAGTACGCCAGCCGTGATGGTCATCCAGACAAAGGCTAAAACGGGGGCAGAAGATAAGAAACCTTTCAATGCAGTTCTCCTTTTAGATAGTTTTAATAGTTATCTAGAGCATTAAAATACTCTAGAAAAGTTGATACACCGCGTCTAGGATGAAACCCTTGGTTCTTATAGACGGTCGCAGGGCAAAGCCCCGCTTCGGTTTTTTCTTTTTGTCCATATCGGAAACTTCGGTTTTCCACATGGACGGGGTATATACTCCCTTCCCAGTGAGAGATTAGACGTTGCGGCGCGGAGCGCCGCAACGCTAATTCTTGGATTTTAATGTCTATTTTTATACTGGGAAGGGAGTAGATAATTTTTTAAAAGTTTTGCAAAGCAAAACTTTTAAAAAATTATTTGAGTTTCTAGCGAGGTGAGACAGTAACTTCCTTTTCAGGAACTAGTAGCTCACCACTGGCGAACTCTTTAATAGCAGCAAGGGGCCATGCAAAGCCACCTAACATGCACTTAATAGCAAGAGGAACATCAAGCAGGATTTCCTTTTGGGCTGCGGTTGCCCTATCTTTACGAATAGCGATTAGGTAAGCACGACCAACCCAGCCGATCCAACCTGTGATGTATAAAAATATCAAGCCAGGAATGGTGAACTCGCTTGCATGATCCCAACGACCATCGCTGATCAAGTGAGGTAGACCGTCTTCACCACAAAGCAAGCTAGAGTCGGCATATTTTGCAAAGCGAGCTTCGGTTTGAGCAATTTTACCTGTGAGGTATTCCGCAGGAGCGCTACCAGCTTGGAAGGTAGCCAAACGTGCTGTGTAACTATTAACTTCAGCTTGCAAGCGCTCTTGGAAAGCGGCGGAGGTTGAGCAGGGTGTCAAGAGCTTGAAGGAGAATTCTGCGTATGCGGCAGGAGTTGCAGCTAGGCTAATGCCAAACCACAAGCTAATCACGAGAATGAGAGCAAAAAGTCTTTTCATAAATAGACTGACCTTAATTTACCTTGGTTATGAGATAGGCAAAAATAACAAGATTTTAGTTTGAGAACTTAATGTCAGATCCTATATCAGCGATCGCCCCTCGGTAAAGCAATCTTCACATCCTGTAAAGTAAATTATTAATTAAGGGCTACAAATTACCAAAATGCCAACTATTCTTGCGATCGAATCTAGCTGTGATGAAACTGCGGCGGCGGTAGTATGCGATCGCCACATCCTCAGTAACGTGGTTTCATCACAAATTGCCACCCATGCCCTTTATGGCGGTGTTGTGCCAGAGATTGCAGCGCGACAACATGTGGAAACAATTAATTTGGCGATCGCGCAGGCTCATCGCGAATCAGGCAAAACATGGGCAGAGATTGATGGTATTGCGGTAACAACTTCCCCTGGCTTAATTGGTGCGCTGATGGTTGGGGTGACGGCGGCGAAAACATTGGCAATGTTACATAAAAAGCCTTTGATAGCCGTGCATCACCTTGAGGGGCATATTTGTTCGGCATTACTCGCCGATCCGACGTTGGAGCCGCCATTTTTGTGTTTATTAGTTTCTGGCGGACATAGCAGCATTATTTTGGTCAAGGACTACACCGACTATCAAGTGATGGGCAAAACTCGCGATGATGCCGCAGGGGAAGCCTTTGATAAAGTGGCGCGATTATTAGGTTTAGGCTATCCAGGGGGGCCAGCAATTGACAAGATCGCGATCGCGGGAAATCCTAAAGCTTACAAATTACCGCAGGGTCGAATCGCTGATTTCCCTTACGATTCTAGTTTTAGTGGTCTGAAAACCGCAGTATTGCGCCTCACCCAAAAGTTAAGCCCCAATGGTGAACCCTTGCCGATCGCCGATATTGCTGCAAGTTTTCAAGAAGCTGTGGCTGCGGCGCTGGCGACTCGCACGATTAAATGCGCGATCGCCCATAATTTATCGACAATTGTGGCAGTTGGCGGCGTGGCAGCTAATAGTGCTTTGCGATCGCGCCTTGTCTCTATGGCAGACGCACATAATCTGAGGGCAGTTTTTCCACCCCTGAGCCTATGTACAGATAACGCAGCAATGATTGGCTGTGCTGGCGCAATTCATCTCGCTCGCGGCGAAACATCGCCGATGAGTATTGCCACGCGATCGCGCCTTAATCTCGAAGATTGCCAAAGTTTATATGAGTAATTAAGAAACCGTTTAAGTATTGTTTGAGATCCCCCCCAGCCCCCCTTAAAAAGGGGGGAGAATATCTTCTTTCCCCTTTTTAAGGGGGGAGAATATCTTCTTCCCCCTTTTTAAGGGGGATTGAGGGGGATCTTCTTTTTAGCTTTAAAAAGTAATTCTTAAATGGTTTCTAAAATATGACGCGAAGCGTCGTATTTTCATTAGATAACCGATGGAATAACTAGGTTTTCCATGGAGCTATGGATTTTTTCGGTGAGCTTACGATTGCATTCCTTAGCGGCGGTGCGACTAGACTGATATTCGGCTAGGTGATCGGAAACTGAGACTGGCTCGGCAACAGAAATAGTTAATTTGCGATCGCCAAATTTTAGTTCTCCCTTAAAAACTGAGTCTTGATTAGTTTCGGTCACACGCTGCAATACATTCCACATTAATTTAATAACTTCGATATAGCGGCTAGGGCTAGGATGTTGGCGCACATAGTCGCTAGTCACACCGATAAGGCTTTCGGCAATTCGCATATGCCAGTTGCTATAAGTAGCTTCGAGGGCTACCTGATTTGCGAAACCGCGCTCCATTTGCGATAACTGCTCAATATTTTTAATATCGTTACGAAAAATGCGATCCCAGCCTAATTGTTCGAGTCGGCGACAGCGATCAATTGGTGAACCCTTTGGTTTAATGCCAAAATTCATTTCGGCAACGCTCAAAATGCGATCGGCTAAATCCTGCAAGTGGCTCCCTAAATCATCAGAATTAGCATTTTCGCCGCTACCCGCATCACCTTTGACATAGTTGCCATATAAGGTTTTGTAATAGTCGCTGACCCATTTTACTAAGTAACTACCCAAAGCATAAAACCGTTGATAGCGAGTTGCGGGGGTAATTGCTGACCCAGTGATTCCACATTCTTTTTCAATTGTGACGATCGCCTGATCGATTTTGCCCCAAGCAGCGCTCGAATATTCGTACTGAATTCCCACAGGAATGATTAACATTTCCTCGGTGCGACCTTCTTTTTGGAGATCTTCGGCTGCCCAAAACCCAATCTGAGCAATGCCCGGTTCCAGCTCGGCAACGGTTTCACTCTTGCCATTTGTACCACCTTCAGGAGCCATGGCAAGAGGTACATCACCATGAGTAATTTGCTTACGCATCCGATTTAAGGCGATGCGATCGAGCTTGGCTCGAAATGTGGAAATCCCACCCAATGCTGGAAATAGCCAATTTACATAATCTCCCGCCCATAGAGAAATACCGCGATCGTACACAAACCCACTATGGGGCAGCATCGTTAACTTGATGCCCATTTCTCGCGCTTGCTCTGGCACTGCATAGGCAAGCAAGTACAACATCGCAAAGGGATCGTCTGTGCTGGGATGCCGAAAAGCAAGAATATAGCGGGATTTGCCATCTTGAAACTTTTTAGTGGCGGCGACAAGGCGGTCGATATAGCGAGTTTCGATTTGCTTGATGCCGCATTGCCACCGCAACCAAAATGGCGTTAACATCCGTATGATCTGCAATATGAACTGATTGGACTTAGGCGGATAAACTGTGAGAGGTGGTTGGACGCGAGTCAGATCTACTGCCATGATTTCCGTTGTTTATATAGCAATATCGCATTAAAACACGCAAAGCGTGTCTTAACAATTCTACGACTAATCTATGACTGAGCCATTACTGCAAAATTCTGAAAAATTACAGGCGCGATTAAAAGAAATTCCCCTTGAAGCTGGGGTGTATTTTATGCGCGATCGCCATGATGGCGTAATTTATATTGGCAAATCTAAGGCGTTACGCAATCGAGTGCGATCGTATTTTCGCAGCAGTCAGGATTTATCGCCACGCATCGCGATGATGGTGCAGTTGGTACATGAGATTGAATTTATTGTCACAGATTCTGAAGCTGAAGCCCTCGCCCTTGAATCGAACCTGATCAAGCAATATCAACCTTATTACAATGTCCTTCTCAAAGACGATAAAAAATATCCCTACGTCTGTATCACTTGGTCAGAGGACTATCCGCGTATTTTTATTACCCGTAAACGCAAAATGGGCGGTACAAAGGATAAATATTACGGGCCCTATGTGGATGTGTTCAATCTCAAACGCACATTGGGAATTATTAAACGCGCCTTTCCACTACGTCAGCGACCGATCCCCATGTTTAAAGATCGTCCCTGCTTGAATTATGACATGGGCTTATGTCCTGGGGTCTGTCAGGAGTTGATTTCGCCAGAAGATTATCACAAAACGATGGTGCGGGTTGCCATGATTTTTCAAGGGCGATCTAGTGAATTAGTGGATATGTTTACTGAGAAAATGGAAGGGTTTGCCGAAGATTTAGAATTTGAGAAGGCTGCCGATCTGCGCGATCGCATTCAAGTTCTTAAAAATCTTGGCGCTAATCAAAAAGTATCTCTGCCCGATGACACGGTTTCCCGTGATGCGATCGCCTTAGCCTATGACGAGCAGCATACTTGTATTCAGCTTTTTCAAATCAGGGCAGGGCGGCTGGTCGGGCGGCTTGCATTTTTGGCAGATAGTCAAAGCAATACGCCCGAAACTATTTTGCAGACTACTTTAGAAGCCCATTATCAAAACTGCGATCCTGTCGAAATTCCGAATGAAGTACATACGCAATTGGAACTTCCTGAAGTCGAGATTTTGCAAGCTTGGCTAAGCGATCGCAAGGGACGCAAAGTGGCGATCGCGACTCCGCAGCGTCAACTCAAAGCTGAACTAATCGAAATGGTGGAGCGCAATGCTCAGTATGAGTTAGCAAGGATTCAAAGACAAAGCGATCGTAATTTGCAAGGATTGGAAGACTTGGCGAAAATCCTTAATCTGGATAGTTTGCCACATCGGATTGAGGGTTATGATATTTCGCATATTCAAGGCTCGGATGCGGTTGCCAGTCAAGTTGTGTTTATTGATGGTATTCCTGCGAAGCAGCACTATCGCCATTATAAGATCCAAAACCCTGATATTCAGACTGGTCATTCTGATGACTTTGCCAGTCTTGCGGAGGTAATCGCGAGGAGGTTTAGGAAGTATTCGAGTTTTGCGGAAGATGCCCTCACCCCCAGCCCCTCTCCCGTAGGAGAGGGGAGTAAGAGTAATGATGACTTTCCTGATGTGGTGATGATTGATGGTGGTAAGGGGCAGCTTTCGGCGGTGATGAAGATTATTGATAAGTTGGGTTTGCGCGATCGCCTTACCGTAATTAGCCTTGCCAAGAAGCGTGAAGAGATTTTCTTGCCAGAGCAATCTGAGCCGATTAACGATTACGATCCTGAACGTTCAGGAGTGCAGCTTTTGCGGCGTTTGCGCGATGAGGCACACCGTTTTGCGATTACGTTCCATCGTAAAAAACGTAGTCAGAGGATGCAGCGATCGCATCTCGATCAAATCATCGGCTTGGGGCATCATCGTCAAAAAGTTTTGCTAGAGAAGTTCCATTCTGTCGATTATATTCGTC
>JBBRQX010000195.1:0-5846 GCA_038225745.1 Pseudanabaenales cyanobacterium
ATGGCTGATGCTGTTGTTGAGGGAATGCTGACGCAAGAAGCAAATTTAACAGGTATTGTCTGGTCTTAGAGAAAGTTAGCGCAAAGCACTAACTTTTTCTATTTGTTGCCGTAAGCTTGCCATGCCAGATTGATCAGTGAATTAAATATCGCTGCTGCCGCGATCGGATTCCCCTTACGACCATCCACCCGAATATGCGGAATTAGTGAATCATTTAATCGTGACTTAAGCACATCGGTATCAATAAATCCCGCAGGAGTGCCAATCACCAAAGCGGGCTTCACATCGTCTGTCTCGATCAAATCAACCAGAGTCGCCAGAGCCGTCTGGGACTCACCGATTACAAAAATAGCTTCGGGGTAGCGCCTTGCCAAAGTTTCAATCCCCCAAGCTGCTTGAGTTTTACCCTTTTGCGGACGAGTAATCGCTTCAATGCCACAATAAATAGGATTAGCGAAGGTATCGCAAATTTTAGGAAAGATGGCTGCTTGGACAGTCGGTACATCAACAATAATTGTGGTACGAGTCGCTAGGGCCGTAGCTCCTGCTTGTAATGAATTTTCTGAAAATCTAACAAGATCTTTATATTCAAAATCTGCGGTTGCATAAATTACTTGGCGCACAATTTCATATTCGGCTGGCGAGAGTGAATGCTCACCAATTTCGTGATCAATTATTGCTAAGCTTTGTGCGTCCGTAATATGCCATTCCATAAGATTATCTGGTTACTGTAGCTAATGGTATAGCATCATTCGGGTACACAGCCTATTGAGGCTTTAAGGATTACAGAAAATTTTTTGAAAGTGCCGCGAAGCTGCACTTTCAAAAAATTTTCTGGGTTTTATGGCAGCGCAGAGCGCTACAGCTTTTTGGGCTTTAAATATTTTGCCTGACACAATTACGCCCTTCGGCTTTGGCTAGATATAAAGCGAGATCGGCTGATTTAATTAAATTTACGACTTCAATTTCTTCAAATGGAAAAAGTGTGGCAACACCACAGCTAATCGTTACATGATTGGCAACCTTAGAAAAGTTGTGGGCTAATTGTAGCGATCGCACAACTTCCGTGGCACGAAGCGCCACATTCAGCCCACCTTCCACATCGGTATTTGGTAAGACGATCGCAAATTCTTCGCCGCCATAGCGAGCAACCAAATCCGCAGGGCGATTGGTACATTTACTAACTGCCTGTGCAACTGCTTTGAGGCAATAATCGCCTTCTTGATGTCCGTAGTTGTCGTTATAGTTTTTAAAGAAATCGATATCACACAATACTAAGGAAATCGGTAGTCGTTCTCGTTGCGATCGCCGACATTCTTGGTCAAGATATTCATCTAAGCAACGGCGATTGGCTACTTGAGTTAAGCCATCAATCGAGACTAATCGCTTTAATTCTTCGACAACAATCGCCAATTGGTCATTAGCCGACTCAATCTGTGTGCGAAGGTTGGCTTGATTGAGTAAACGGCGCACCCTTTGTCGTAAAACTGCCCAATGAATTGGCTTAGTTATATAGTCTGAAGCGCCCACTTCATAAGCATGATCGACAGACTCACGATCTTCGAGAGCCGTAATGATTAAAACAGGCGTGCGATCGCCATTGGGAAGTTTTTGTAGCCGCGAACAACATTCAAAACCATCTAAGACAGGCATTAACGCATCTAGTAAAATCATGTCTGGTTGACGTTCTTGATAAAGCTTTAACGCCTCCATGCCATTCTCCGCCTCAACCACATGATAATTTTCACGCTCCAAATAGCGCACCAAAATTTTTCTCATAAACAAGTCATCATCTACAATTAAAATCAAAGGAATCTTAGATGATGATATTTTGGGAATATTTATTTCTTGGCTGGTTTCTTGGTTCAGATGCTTACTAAGAGCGCTATTATTACTGACTGTCATCATATCGATTAGACGGTAAGATTAAGATTAACAGAAATGCGTCCACCTAAAGAATCTAGTGATATTTTTTATGCTCTAGCTCAGATCTAACTTGGGCATATTCATCAGTAATTTTATTAATTTTGATTTCTAAATCTTCAAGTTTGTTATTACGCAGATTTGTTTCCAATTCACGGCATAGAGTTGATAGATCTTCTGCCCCAATCACACTACTACTAGATTTCAAGGTATGGACTGTTCGCAGCAATACCTCAAAATCTTTTTGGGCGAAGCTCGTATATAACTCTTGAAGTAACGATCGCGTATTATCTAAATAACTACTAATTAGCTCGATCAAAAATTCTGGATCGTCGCCGCCGATATCGCTAGCAACTTCATGCAGCATGGCAATATTGATTGAAGACAATCTTAATTTATGGATCGCACTTGATGGACAGTCCCTCAATACTCGCACCAATTCAGCATTGTGGATCGGCTTACTAAGGTAATCATCCATGCCTACAGCTAGGCAAATTTCGCGATCGCCTTGCATCGCATTCGCCGTCATCGCCACAATCCGAGGCTTAGCTGTGAGCTTGCCACTTTGCAATTTTTGCTGGATCTGTCTGGTCGCCTCCAGCCCGTCCATCTCAGGCATCTGCATATCCATAAAAATTAAGTCATAGTTTTGCTGCGCGAGCGCAGTTAGCACCTCTAGCCCATTAGCCGCCACATCAGCCCGATAGCCCATACGCTGCAAAGTATGGATCGCCACTTTTTGATTAACAACATTATCTTCGGCTAGCAAAATTCGTAATGGGTGATCTCTTCCCATGAGTGGATCAAATACAAAACTTTGCTTTTGATTGATTCCAGTTAGAACTTGTGTCGAATTCGCGAGATTTCCCAAGTTCTGATCGGTTGCTTTGTCAGTAAATTGAGTAGATCTTGTTGATGAAATTAAGTGCTGATTAGTAATACTGCTCGTTGAGGTGTTTTCCCCAATGTTAATCGGAGCCGTGACTGTAAAGTAAAAAGTAGAACCCTGATGGGCATCACTTTCCACCCACATTGTGCCACCCATCACTTCGCACAAACGCTTACTGATCGCTAACCCTAATCCAGTACCGCCATATTGTCTGGTAGTCGAGGCATCGACTTGGCTAAAGGGTTGAAATAGTCGATGGAGGCGATCGCGAGGGATGCCGATACCTGTGTCCTTAACGGCAAATTGCAAAGTGCGTAACAACTCAGTTTCTTCGTGGCGATCGCTTAAAGAGCAGCGTAAATAATGGGAGATATGGGTTTGGGTGATCGAAATATTCACCGAGCCACGACTCGTAAACTTGATCGCGTTGCCAATTAAATTCGCCAAAACTTGTCGTAACCGTGTCATATCACCGACTACGATCAAATCGACATCAGGATGAATCAAATAGCCGAGTTCAAGGCTCTTTTCGATCGCCTTAACTGATAGCAACTCGATCGTATCTTCCAAACAAGTTCGCAAATCAAAAGTTTGTTCTTCTAATTCCAGATGCCCTGATTCAATTTTAGAAAAGTCTAAAATATCATTAATAATTACAAGTAAAGTGTTTCCCGCATTACGAGTGATCTCGACAAATTCTCGTTGCTCTTTACTTAAATTTGTATCGAGCAGAATCCCAGTCATCCCAATTACAGCATTCATCGGCGTGCGAATTTCGTGACTCATCGTTGCCAAGAATTCACTCTTTGAGCGATTGGCAGCTTCGGCAATAAGTTTCGCTTCTTCTAATTCCGTATTTTTCGCAATCAATTGTTCGCGTTGCTGAGTTTTTTGAGTTAATAGATGTGCTTGAGATAAGGCAATACTGACTTGATTGGCAACAGCTTCCAGTAATTCTTTTTCTTCAAGCGTCCATTCATGGAAACTATTACAATGGTGCAATAAAATAATTCCATTAGTCACACCATGAGACGAAGTACGAATTGCCAATAGCGATCGTAGTTGCATCCGATGCAGTAGTTCGCCAAACATATCTAAGTCTGGCGAATTATGAGAACTGTAAACATTAGTAATCGCGATCGCTTGATCTTGGCTCGAAATTCTTCGACCAAAATTACTATTTAATAAAGGTAATTCAATATTTTTGACAGAAAAAATCTTCTCCGCCAATTGTTCTGACATTAGAGAAATTTGTGGCAACAATGATGAATCGTTGTTTTCGTATTCAATTTTATAAATGAGGCATCGGCTCACACAAAAAGTCATCTGAATTTGATGAGCAGACGTTTGAAAAATACTCTCAACATCAAGATTTTGACGAATTTCATTGGTAATTCGATTAAATAAGATTGTCAGACGCATTTGTCTTTTTAAACTTTTTTCGGCTTCTTTGCGCTCAGTTATATCAGTCTGAATACCAATAAAGTGAGTGGCTTTGCCCCCATCGTCAAATATCGGTGAAATATTTAATTCATTCCAGAATAATGTGCCATCTTTGCGATAATTTCTGATGACAACAGTACAAGATTCTGCTTTAGCGATCGCCTCGCGCAAAATTCTTTTTTCAGGCTGAGATACATCATCTCCTTGCAAAAAATAACAATTTCTACCCAATATTTCACTGGCTTCATAGCCAGTAATTTTTTCAAAAGCTGAATTGGCGTAAATAATTGGATTATTGGGTAGTCGGCAGTCTGTAATCACGATCCCACTGTGGCTAGCACTGATCGCACGATCTTGTAGTCGCAGCCTTTCTTCGATTTTGTGTGAATCTTGCTCAGCTATGCCTGTTGACTTTTTCACGATCCCCTTATTTAAGAATTTTCGGCGCTTGACTGGGTAAGTCGGCAAGTCGCCATTGGTCATTGGATGCATAATTTTAAAAAGCTTAGTGAGATATTAATCCAAGAATAAACAATAAATTAATATATTGAAAGATAAACTTAATATTTCAAAAAAATTCTTTTTGCAGCCCCCCTAACAACAAAGAATAGATTTTTAACTTTAAGCTCTAAATCTCAATAGTCCTCTATTCTATAACAATCAAAAATGTTTTATCAAATTTTGCGAGTAAAATATGAGTCTGTCTGACACGATCGCCGCGATCGCCACCGCTATTTCGCCGCAACAGGGGAGTGTGGGCATTGTGAGATTATCAGGCGATCGAGCTGTGGCGATCGCGCAGCAAATCTTCTATGCGGGTGGCAAACAAGTTTGGAAAAGTCATCGCATTCTCTATGGCTATGTGAAGCATCCAGCCACGAAAAATATTATCGATGAAAGCTTATTGCTGCTAATGAAAGCGCCGCGTTCCTTTACTCGTGAAGATGTCGTGGAATTTCATTGTCATGGCGGGATTATGGCAGTGCAGCAAGTTTTAAATCTTTGTTTAGAGCAAGGCGCAAGACTCGCAGAAGCAGGAGAATTTAGTCTCAGAGCTTTTCTCAATGGCAGAATCGATCTCACCCAAGCCGAGAGTATTAATGATCTGGTTGGGGCAAAGTCAGCCCAAGCCGCTCAATTAGCGATCGCCTCTCTACGCGGTAAACTCGCCCAGTCCTTAAAATATTTGCGCGGTAAATGTCTAAATGTTTTAACCGAAATCGAAGCACGAATTGATTTTGAGGATGATTTGCCGCCCCTTGATGTGGTATGGGTCAAAGCCGAAATTGTCACTGTTTCGCAGGAATCACAACAAATTTTAGCAACTGCCGATCGCGGTGAACTACTGCGAACAGGGCTAAAAGTGGCGATCGTCGGTCGTCCCAATGTCGGTAAGTCAAGTTTGTTAAATGCTTGGAGTCGTAGTGATCGGGCGATCGTCACCGATTTGCCCGGGACAACTCGCGATGTTGTCGATTCGCAATTAGTAGTCGGTGGGATTCCCATTCAAGTTTTAGATACCGCAGGCATCAGGGAAACAGAAGATCTAGTCGAGAAACTCGGCGTAGAGCGATCGCGCCAAGCCGCCCAG
>JBBRQX010000196.1:0-5826 GCA_038225745.1 Pseudanabaenales cyanobacterium
GGAATTGTCATAGAGGCGATCGCCTATTCCGCACCAGATTTCCATGCGATCGCATTATTTGTCTGAGGATCGGGCAATTTGCGCGTAATTATGGCGGCAGCTAAAACCAGCGCTGTCGATACCCACAAACAGCCTACTAAGCCAAAAAATTCATACACTAGCCCCGATAGCACCGTACCAACTAAACGTCCGCCTGAGTTTGCCATGTAGTAAAAGCCCACATTCAGCGCGACTTTATCATCGTCAGTGAAGGCGAGAACTAAGTAGGAATGCACTGATGAGTTAAAGGCAAAGACAGTCCCGAAGATTAGTAATCCACCAATAATTGCCCAATTTGCAGGGATGCCGACTTGTAGAGAAATTGCGATCGCCGCAGGGACGACAACTAGCAGCGATGTCCAAAATTGCACGGTTTGCGATCGCGGCGGCTGACCAGAACCAAAGCGTTTAATCAATGTCGGTGCTAGGGATTGAATAACGCCGTAACCAATTACCCAACAAGCCAAAAATCCACCGACTTGAGAGAAAGACCAACCTAAAACACTTCGCAAAAATACTGGCAATCCCACCACAAACCAAACATCTCTAGAACCAAATAGAAAGAATCTAGCGGCAGATAGAAGATTGATTTTGCGGCTTTTAGAAAAAAGCTGTTTGAATTTAACTTTTGCCTTAATCTTTCCCATGCCTTTGGGAAGAAATAAGCCTGTGAACAAGAGTAAAAATAGCCCTCCCGCCATAATCCATAGGGAATTCACAAAGCCAAATAATCCTAATAAAGCACTACCGACAAAAAAGCCGACACCTTTGAGAGCATTCTTTGAGCCTGTAAGAACTGCCACCCATTTGAATAGCGCCGATTGAGCGTCTTGAGGAACTACTAATCGAATCGCGCTCTTGGTACTCATTTTGGTCAAGTCTTTGGCAATTCCTGAAAAAGCCTGAGCAAGCATCACATAAAGGACTGCTAGCCATTGCGCCCATTCAGGATTGAGAAAGGATAATAGAACTAAAGAGAAAATCTGTAATCCAATCCCTGTATAAAGTGTAACTTTAAGTCCTAGTTGTGAGCCAATCCATCCGCCTAAAAAGTTGGTGATAACACCAAAGACTTCGTAGAAGAGAAATAGTGAGGCAATTTGAATTGGGGTATAGCCAATATTGTTGAAATAGAGTAATACCAATAGTCGCAAAGCGCCATCGGTAATTGTGAATCCCCAATAGGTGAGGGTGACAAGAGCATAGTTTTTAAAATTGGCTTTGGATGCTGTAGAAGAGTTCATAATTTGTTTTTCAAGGATTTAGATTTCTTACCCTCACCCCTAGCCCCTCTCCCGCAGGAGAGGGGAACAAGATAAGTGATTGGTAATGTTATAGGCTGTTAAAGATCCCCCCCAGCCCCCCTTAAAAAGGGGGGAGAAGTATTTATTCTTCCCCCTTTTTAAGGGGGATTGAGGGGGATCAAAACCTTAAACCGTAGACAATGTTTGTCTGCGGTAGCTCCCGCAGGAGAGGGGAACAAGATAAAGCCACTTTTCTTGCTAATTCCACCATGCGATTCGAGTAGCCCCATTCGTTGTCATACCAAGCGAGAATCTTGACCTGAGTTCCATCGACAACCATTGTTGAAAGCGCGTCAATAATCGCCGATCGCGGATCGTCTTTGTAATCAATGGAAACGAGGGGACGTTCTTCGTAGCCTAAAATTCCTTTCAGTTCGCCATCGGCGGCGGCTTTCAATAAGCTATTTACTTCTTCAATAGTGGTCGGACGCTCTACTTCAAACACGCAATCAGTTAATGAAGCATTCAGCAAAGGTACGCGCACGGCTAATCCATTTAACTTGCCCTTGAGTTCGGGATAGATCATGGCGATCGCAGTTGCCGAACCCGTTGTTGTGGGAATTAACGATAAACTCGTAGCTCTCGCTCGGCGCAGATCCTTATGGGGAGCATCGACAAGGGTTTGGGTATTCGTGTTGTCATGAATGGTCGTAATCACGCCATGCTTAATCCCTAGACCTTCATGAATCACTTTGACGACGGGCGCGAGGCAATTAGTTGTACAGGATGCAGCCGTAAGTAAATGATGCTTTTCTGGATTGTAGAGATGATCGTTAATTCCCATCACGATATTGAGTGCTTCTTCTTTGACAGGAGCCGCGACGATTACTTTTTTGATACCTTTATCGAAATAGGGATTGAGCGTCTCAGGAGTGCGGAATTTGCCAGAACATTCTAGAACTATGTCAACGTCGAATTCTTGCCAGTTAACTAATTCAGGTTTCGATTGTTCGCTAAAGCTCAATTGTTTGATTGATTTTTGATCTTCAATGGCAATGCGATCGCCAACTACTTGCACATCATGGGGCCAGCGTCCATGCACTGAGTCAAATTTGAGCAAGTGTGCGGCGCATTCTATACCGCCTTTGATTTCATTGATATGTACAAATTCTAATTCTGGGAATTGCCAAGCCGCTCGCAGAGCCAATCTGCCAATTCTGCCAAAGCCATTTATGCCAACTCGCACAGCCATATATTATCTACAGGTTAATATTGATCAACATAAATATTTGTGTTGATCAATATTGTGATTGTAGTTTTGTAATTTGTCAACACCACATAAGTGGCTAGGCAAAAGAAAACTTAAAACCCAAAAAGCTGTGGCGCACGCGAAGCGTGCGCCACAGCTTTTTAGTTTTTTCTATTCAGGAATCTCAATCTCGCGTAAAAACTGAGCGCTATCTTCGGGTATAGACGTATTAATATACATCCCGCTCCCTAGCTCAAAACCTGCTGCTTGAGACACTCGTGGCACGATCGCTAGATACCAATGGAAGTAATCGGATTGTTTGTCATCGGTTGGTAAGGAGCGAATTGTATAGTTATAAGCAGGATTGTTTAAGCCATAAAAAAGCTTGGCTAAGACTGTTTTGAGTGTGTAAGCAAGGTCTGCTAATTCAGGTTCGCTAATATCGCCAAAGGAAGAACTATGCTGGCGGGGAAATATCCACAGATGAAAAGGGGAAAGTGCGGCATAGGGAATGAAAGCGACAAAATGCTCTGTTTCTAAAACAATCCGTTCCTTTGCCTTTAGCTCATCTCTAAGGGTATAGCAAAATAAGCATTCGCCCATGTCATCAAAATAACTAATTGCTTCGATCATCCGATAGCGGATTTGGGAAGGAACAACGGGAGTCGCCGTAATTTGAGAATGTGGATGTTCTAAAGATGTCCCTGCGCCTGCGCCATGATTTTTGAAGATGATGATGCTTTCAATGCGATGATCTAGGCGAATAATGTTGTAGCGCTGACGGTAAGCTTTGAGAATATTAATTACATCGTCAATTTCCATTAAGGCGATCGCCGCATTGTGATCGGGATGTTCAATCAGGACTTCGTGATAGCCCACGCCTGTAATCGAGCGATGAATGCCTTCACTATGACGAATGCGATCGCCTATTGGCGAAAGCGCAGGATATTTATTTGGGATAATTCTCACCCGCCAACCGCGATCATCTTCTATCCGTAAACATTCTATTTCATTTGGATTTTCATTACCTTTGCAAAACGGACAATTGTGTTTATAAATTGGTAATTCTGGTGGAGTATCTTCTGGCGATCGCGCAAACTCGTGAGGGCGCTTGGCTCTTTCAGTGGCAAAGATCACCCAATCTTTGGTAATCACGTTTTGGCGAAGATGTGACATAGCAATTTGCTAGTTATTCATTAAAAACTATAGCTCGATTGCGTCCCTGCTGCTTAGCGCTGTAGAGTGCAACATCGGCTTGCTTGATTAGTGTTAATGATTTTTGTTGAGGACTTGGGATCAGACTGGTAACGCCGATGCTAATTGTAACTATATCGCTGATGTCAGAATTTTGGTGAGGAATCTCTAGATTGGCGATCGCACTACGAATTTGCTCGGCGACTATGATCGCACCATCAAGACTAGTATTTGGCAAGATGGCAACAAATTCTTCACCGCCATAGCGTGCCACAAGATCGGCAGGACGATATAAGGCTTTTTCTAGAGCTTGGGCGATCGCTTGCAAACACTCATCGCCAACTTGATGACCATAGCAGTCGTTGTAACGCTTGAAATAGTCGATATCTAGTAACAATAAAGACATTGGTTGCTGCTCTCGGCTCAGTCTTTGCCATTCAATGCTGAGGCGATCGTCAAAGCAGCGACGATTAGCAATTTGGGTTAATCCATCAAGATTAACTAGTTTTTCTAGCTCCAAATTTGCCTTTCTGAGCATAGATTCAGCATACTGCATATCAGCTTCGGCTTTTTTGCGATCGCTAATTTCAATCACCACAAATCCCACACAATATGGAATATTATCAACATTAAAAATCGGAAAAAAAGAAGCAAGCCAAGTTTTTATTCCCGCGCTTTTGTCCGTAACAGCGCTGCTAATTTCTTGATTTAATAAGACCGCTCCTGTTTTTAAAACCTGACTATAAAATCCTTTTGCAATGAGGCTAACATCAGGTAATATTTCTTGTAAAGTTTTACCTAAATGTTCATCAACGGATTTATAATTCATGTCTGCAAGCACTTGATTGACCTGAATATATCGCAATTGATGATCAACAATACCCATGCCAACGGGTGCAGATGTGAAAAAACCAGATAATTGGGCTTTGCTTTCGATTAGTTCTGCTGTTCTTTGATTTACTGTATATTCCAGATTTTCTATAGCTTGTTTAAGTAATTCTTTAGCCTCAGTACGCTCATCGATCACTGCCGAGAGAATTAGTGATGTGACTGCAAATACTGCCATAAAAGATTGCAGCAGTAGCAATGATTCATTGGGAGAGCCTTTGATATAGAGTCCATAACCTTGAGATGTGGATAAAATTGCAACTAGAGAAACGATGCTCACCAACAAACTAGCAAAAAAACTGCCATAGCGAAATACTGTCCAGATCAGAATTGGTAGTGACAAGTAAGCTAATGGATAGGCTTTAACAAAAGCGATCCAGCTAACGCATAAAAATAGCAGGATGACTAAAATAGTTTCTTTTAATCGATGCTGCACATATTGATAGGCTGTTTTTTTCCACAACAATATTGTCGGCGTAAAAATTAAATGCGCGATCGCACTTGCGATCCACCATGTCAGCAAACTGATGCCCTAGTTATTCCAAGACACTAAGCCCGCTAAACAGAGACCAGTTATACCAATTGTCGCGGACACGATTGGCGAAAAAATCGCCGCCGCAACATATAAAATAACTGTGTTAACGTGACTGAAAATATTATTGTGTTTTGCAAATTTCTTAATTAAATAAGTGGCGATTAATGGTTGTAAACAATTACTTAAAGCATTAGTTGCATTAATCGATAAAAAACTAAAGATTGATATTGGCGCATCTATTTTTAATAAAAGTAAAGAAATCGCCAAAATAGACCCGCCCGCAATTCCTAAAATGACGCGATCGCCTAGTAAATAAACCAGCGCTAATGTCATCCCTGACGGAAACCAAACCGATGCAACTGTGCCAGGTAAGGTTGCAAATTTGTGACTAAGGTCTACCCCGATCGCATAGGCGATCGCTACTAACAGATTAAGAATCAGAAATCGAAAAATTCCTTTCTGTAATAGCCAATTACCTTTCATACGAACAATATAAAATTATTGTGAATTCTCATTATATAGTTTACATAACTTCTTTTAACATCCAGAATCCTGCAAAATTTTCTTCATCGGGATTTGACTGCACGGCTAAGAAATGAAAACCTTGAGAACTTTGTTTCGATTTTTCAAAGGCTGCACCTTGCTCGATCGCAATTTTATCCTTAGGTGCTTGCAGA
>JBBRQX010000197.1:0-5793 GCA_038225745.1 Pseudanabaenales cyanobacterium
ACCACGGCTCCAATTGATTCTGTCCATCGGGCTGTTGCTCTAGGACTTAGTCTGCAAGAGTTACGAGAGCAACAGCCACAAATTTTTGCGATGCTCCGTTCTGAAATCAAAGTTGTACTACTCGGTTTTAGATCGGTTGGGAATATCTATCAACATTTACCTTCTCAACCACCGCAGATCCATCAAGCCGTATATGCTTGTGAAGAAGAAGAAATTAAAAACTTTACGGAAGAATTAAATTTTTTAAGAACCTTAGTCCAGATGACTAATGCCCCAGTTGATGAATTAATTGCGGCTGTATTACGCAATGTCTATCAAGTTAGGAACTGCGATCGCCATTGGCTAGTCCAATCGGGGCGCAAGCTGAGCATTTTATTAAAAGATGACTACGATCGCCTAAGTGCAATTTTGGGACAAGTTCATCCTTAAGATATGATCGCTCCAAGATAATCATATTTACTCATATCAAAATATTTTAACAATGCCAAACAATCTTACGCCTATTCCACTCGGTTCTTTTCAAGTTAGTCAATTATTATCCACTGGAGAAGTTGATTCTGTTCAAGATCAAGATCGGGTTATATCAGAAGATTTTATTGCATTTTCTTTAATTGTCCCTACTTACAATGAGAGTAAAAACTTAGGGAAGTTAGTAGAGATTCTTACTCAGTTATTAAATAATTATTTTAATGAGAACTATGAACTAATTATTGTTGATGATGATAGTCCAGATTTGACATGGCAAGTTGGGCTAGACTTAATGTCAAGTTATCCGCAATTACGAATAATGCGTCGTCAAGGGGAGAAGGGGCTTTCCACAGCAGTTATTCGCGGTTGGCAAGCGTCTCAGGGTGAGATTTTGGGTGTGATTGATGGAGACTTGCAACACCCACCTGAAACCTTGATTCAGATGTTAGAGCAGATGGAGAAGGGAGCCGATTTGGTAGTTGCTAGTCGCCATGTGGAAGGTGGTGGGGTGAGCGATTGGGGATTTGTGCGGCGGGTGCTATCGCGAGGGGCGCAGATGATCGGCTTGCTGATTTTACCAAGTGTGATTGGGCGAGTTTCTGATCCGATGAGTGGTTACTTTATGGTGAGACGTAGCGCGATCGCCAACTATCCGATGAATCCATTGGGTTACAAAATCTTGATTGAAGTCCTTGGACGTGGCAATATTGAGACTGTGGCTGAGGTTGGCTATGTATTTCAAGAGCGTCAAGAGGGTGAAAGTAAAGTTACTTGGCGGCAGTATGTGGATTATATTTTGCATTTGCTGCGCTTGCGATCGCGTGGCAGACTTACCAAAATCCGCGAAAAATTGAGTGTTCCTCTCAAACGATTTATCAGCTATGGTGTTGTGGGTCTTAGTGGCGTATTTGTAGATATGTCAATCTTTTATTTGTTGGGTACGTTGGGCTGGGGCTTGACAAGTAGCAAAATTATTTCTTCTGAAGTGGCAGTTCTAAATAATTTTTTATGGAACGATCTTTGGACATTTCGGGATATTTCTAGCCTTCAAACTGGCTGGGAGAAACTTATTAAGCGGTTTTTGAAATTTAATCTTATTTGTTTAATTGGTATCGGATTAAACTTGATTATTCTCAATTTTCTTTATAATTATTTTGGAATTAATAAGAATCTTGCTAACTTAATCGCGATCGCGATCGTCACAATTTGGAACTTCTGGTTTAATCTCAAACTTAGCTGGCGAGTCACCCAAACCAAATAACAAAAAAGGTAAGGCGATCGCCTTACCTTTTTTGTTATTTGGTTTCTTTTGATTAAACTGCTTGAAAAACCTGATTAGCCGTTAACTCCAGTTCTGGCAAAGCTGACGACACAAGGCGGTCGTCATCACGAAACAGAGTCACCTGATATTCCTCATCAATCAATTCATGAATTAAGACCGTTGGCTGTTTCGGATTACCAATAAACATCCTCCCACCAATTCCCAAATAATCAACAATCCAATATTCAGGAATCCCGATCTCCTCATAAGCCTTGAGCTTAGTTAAATAATCAACTCGCCAATTACTACTCACAACTTCAATTACTAAAGGAATCGAAGCCCCTTGAGTCACCGTAGATTTCTTATTCCATAATGGCTCATTCATCAAATTAGGACGATTTAAAACTAAAACATCAGGTGAGTAAGCCGATTCTGCATCAGGAGACTTAACTAATACGGTTTTAGGTATTCTATATGGCAAACCTAAGCGCAGGTATTCAACCATGACTTTCTCAGCTAAAAAGCTAGTAACATCCTCATGTTCTCCTAACGGCTGTGGCATCTCAACAATTACTCCATCATATAGTTCATAAAGTTTGCCTTCTGATTTGCACTCGACAAACTCTTCAAAAGTCAATAATTGTGGTTTAGTTACAGTTTGAACCATCGTTCCACCTCATTTTGCGATCGCATCGCTTAGATTATAACTGATGTTACGTGGAAAGAAAATGCACCACATCCCCCAACCCCTTCTCCTTGCAAAGAGAAGGGGAGTTAGAGTTGTTTCTTATTCCCCTCTCCTTTGCAAGAAGAGGGGCTAGGGGTGAGGTTCTTAAGAGCTTCCAAATAAACCAGTTAATATAGAAATTGGTTTATTTAGTTTGAATATTTATGATTACATTGCCAACTTGGGTCACTCTATCGCGCCTAATCGCTGTTCCAATCATTTTTGGGCTGTTTCTTTGGCAAGATAGCGAACTCACACGCCTAATTGCTCTGAGTGTATTTATCATTGCGGCGATTACCGATTGGCTAGATGGATATTTAGCAAGAAAACTTAATCAAATAACTGAGCTTGGCAAATTTCTTGATCCCCTTGTCGATAAAGTTCTCACGATCGCCTTATTTCTATTATTTATTCAACTCGGTCAGATTCCTGCTTGGGGCGTATTTTTGATTATTACGCGAGAGTTGTTGATTACGGCTTGGCGGGGTGCGCCGAGCGCTTCTAGTGAAGCTAGTAAACCTCAAATCATCGGCGCGAACTTTTGGGGCAAAGCCAAAACTGTGATGCAAATCGTGGCGATCGCCGCTTTGTTGGTCAAGATTCCTTATGCGATCGCTTTTTTCTGGATTGCTGTCGCACTCACGTTGATTTCTGGCATTCTCTATGTTGTGCCAGCACCAAAAACCCAGTTATAATCTAGCTTTACCTTGCCTTCAGCAAGGTAAAGCTAGATTATAATTAAACACAAGCGTTGCGGTTGGAGTAAGGTTCTCATGGCGACATCACAGACACTAGGCAAAGCGTTTGGCAATCTTTTAGGCGGACGCTTTCGAGTTGTGCAGACGATCGCCGATGACACCTACGGACAGACTTATTTGGTTGAAGATACTATTGTTGCCGAAATGCCGCGCTGGATTGCCAAAAGTTTTTGTCTGATTAACAAGACTAATTTACAACTCGATTGGGCGCGATCGCTATTTCGCAATCAAGTTCCCAAATTGCAGCAACTTAGCGATCGCAGTTCTGACTTTCCGAAAATCACGACTTATTTTGAACAAGAAGAGGAATTTTATATCGTAGAAGAAGCGATCGATGGAACTCGACTTAGTGATGAAGTACTTAATGGCAGACTTTATAGCGAGTCAGAGTTAATTCAATTTTTGCAACAACTATTGGCTAGTCTGCATATTGCCCATAGTTCCAATATGGTACATGGAGATATTTGCCCCAGAAATTTAATCCGCCGAAAAAATAACCAATTGGTTAATCAAGCGGGTAATCAGCACTTTGTCCTCACTAATTTTGCAGTTCTTAAAGGCATTTATGCAACGGCTGCTCAAAATGGAGTTATTCTCGGTACGCCTAGCTACATGCCCTTTGAGCAAGCCCTTGGCAACTTTGCACCGAGTTGTGATATTTATGCCCTTGGCTTAACTGCAATTCAATTACTCACAGGTTTACATCCTAGCCAATTAGTCCGCCGTGAAGACTTGAATTTACTAAACTGGCAGATGGGTTCAGAAATCCGTCCAGAGCTAGCCACGATCCTCAATCGCATGGTCAAACATTATCCTGAAGCTCGCTATCAGACGGCGCAAGAAGTTCTCTACGATCTCGAAAATCTGCCAACGAGTCAAGATATTAACGATTTTGAGATGCCCAGTTTTGCGATCGGGCAAAGCACTGGTCGTTGGGCGATCGCCCTGATCTGCTTAGTCGGAATTGGCTGGGGAGCGGTTAACTTCTATCAAAATCTACCAAAACTCGCCGTACCAAATATTACTTCTACACCTTCCAAGCCAGCTCCACTTGTTCCTAATTATCAACTACGCCTTAACCTGATAGGGCATACTGGCTGGGTGAGAGCGGTCGCGTTCTTTCCCAATGGATTTAGCTTTGCGAGTGGTAGTTACGATCGCACCTTAAAACTATGGAATGTACGCGATAACCAGTCTTTTGGAACTTTATCTAATCACCTTGGTTCGGTTTCGGGAATTAATGCGATCGCCGTGCATCCTAGTGGCAATACCTTTGCGACAGCTTGTATTGATAAATCGGTCAAGTTATGGAACTTCCGCAGTGGACAGCCAGTTCGTAACCTCGAAGGACATACAGGACAGGTCTACAGCGTGGCTTATAGCCCTGATGGTAAAACTTTGATCAGTGCTAGTGCTGACAAAACGATTAAGATTTGGAATTGGCGAAAAGGTGAAATGCTCCAAACCTTGCAAGGGCATCAAGATAAGATCGTATCGGTTGCTTTTGATCCTGACGGCAAAAAAATCGCCAGTGCTAGTTTTGATAAAACGATCAAAATTTGGGATGTGAATACTGGCAAAGAACTTTTGAATATTATTGGACATAATGCACCTGTGAATGCGATCGCCTTTAGTCCCGATGGCAAAACGATCGCTAGTGGTAGCCAAGATCAAACCGTGAAAATTTGGGATGCGAATACTGGGAGAGTTATTCGCACGCTTTCAGGACATACAGGCGGCGTATTGGCTGTTGCTTTTAACCGTGATGGTAGTGCGATCGCTTCAGGTGGCTCTGATAAAACAATTCGGATCTGGAACGCCAAAACTGGTGAAATCATGCAAACTCTCAACAACCACGAAGCCCCAGTTTTGTCTCTAGGCTTTAGCCCCAAAGATGCAACCTTAGTCAGTGGCAGCGCTGATCGCTCTGTCAAAGTTTGGCAATTGCCAGCAAAATAAAAACCAGCGCGTCACTTCGGTATATCAGCTTATAGATGGAAGGGGAAGTTTCAACTAACTGCTATAGTTCAAAAAGTTGAGTTCTATTAGCTCATACCAATAGGAGTACAACAGAGATGAATACCCGACTTATCATCAACCCCACTTCTGGCCCCGCCGACAAACCTGATTTGTTAACTGAAATTGTCGATGCTTTGCAAAATCAAGGGCTTGAAGCTGAGCTTTGCACGACCACTCCCGATGAAGATGGTGAGGGTCTTGCGGCTGAGGCTGCCAAAGCTGGCGTTGAACTTGTGATTGTAGCGGGAGGCGATGGCACGATTGAAGCCGTAGCGCGTGGATTAATGCATACTCAAACTGTGCTAGGTATTATTCCGCTCGGAACACGCAATAACATTGCCGCTAGCCTAGATATTCCCAGCGACCTAGCCCAAGCCATCCAGACCTTAGTAGAGGGAGAGCGTGGTCGGTTTGATATGGGCAAGGCGCACAATCATTACTTTATGGAAGTGGTAGGCGTGGGTCTAGAAGCTACACTCTTTCCTTGTGGAGATGAAGTCAAAGAAGGCATCAAGAAAAATTATTTCGCCGCTTTTAAAAGTGTCTTCTCAGGTATCCAA
>JBBRQX010000198.1:0-5771 GCA_038225745.1 Pseudanabaenales cyanobacterium
AAACCCTAAGATATCATAAGACATAAATGACGGTGGCAGTCAAAATTAAAGGAGAAAATTAGTCTGTGATCAAAAGTTATGAAGCAACCTATGACAATAGACAAAACGCATGGCTAAGCGATTTAAACTTATCCATTAGAAGAAATTCAAAGCGAACTCTATCTAGAAGACACCGACTATCGCGTATCCAAAATGCAATTCGGGCGGCACGACAGAGCCGTAGACAAAACCACGATCACCTACAACAACAAAATCACCCTCACAGGCATACCCCTACAGGCTTACGAATACATAGTCAACGGCAAACCCGCCCTAGAATGGATCATGGAACGCTATCAACTCACCAGAGACAAAGATAGTTGCCTCACCAACAACCCTAACGATTGGTCAGACGACCCGCGCTACATCCTCGACTTAGTTAAGCGCATCGTCCGCGTCAGTATCGAGACTGTTAAAATAGTCAATAGCTTGCCAGCCTTGAACGAGAGATAACAGGAGAAAATCATGCTCAAGAGTTATGAAGCAACCTATGACAATGGAAAAATTACATGGCTAAGCGATCAGCCACAAATTAAATCAGCACGCCTTATCATCACCGTTTTAGAAGAAACCCCACCATCTACTCAAACACCCAAACGAACAACACCCTCACATCTTGCAGGAAAAGTGAAAATCTTGGGTGATATTGTCAGTCCAATTGTCGATGAAGAGGATTGGGAATGCCTGAAATAATAATTCTTGATACCCATATTTGGCTCTGGTATATCAATGCTAATTTTGATCGCCTTCCATCACAATGGACAGAACAAATTCAACAAGCAAATACAATCGCAGTGTCAGCTATATCTTGCTATGAAATAGCTCTAGCGTACAATAAGGGTCGTTTGGAGATAGACATTCCTATTAGAGACTGGCTTCGCGATTCTCTAGCACCCGCAGGAATTGAGTTATTACCACTCAGCCCAGAAATTACAGTCAGAGCCGTTAACCTGTCACCCATTCACAAAGATCCATTTGACCGCCTCATTATCGCCACCGCCCTAGAATATGGCGCAAAACTTGCCAGTGTTGACACCTTATTTTTTAAATATCCTGAACTAGAAAATATACTGATATAAATAAAAAATTTTAAGTTTTTTGGCAGAAATTTTTGTAATGTGGGCGGAATTGCGATCGCACTATCTAAGCCAAATATTGCAAGGCGATCGCATCACCATTTCTCTCATGTATTGTAATTGTTATAGCAATTTATTGAGATTCCCAATTTGTTACTGACAAATTGTCAAGGTTCGCATAGGCGGTGCTTTGCGCCGCTAATCCGAACCATCGAAGACATTGAGACGCAGCCATATTGTCGAGACAAATTGAGGAGGAATTAGCAAGGAAAAATTAGGAACATTTATATCCTTAAAAGTCTTCTTGAGATGTAACGAGTACACCGAATTAAACTGAGGCAGGCGTGAACATTACTGACTTTACTAAAGCAAATCTTACCAAATCTAGCCTAGAAGGAATCAACCTCAAAGGAGCCGATCTCAAGCGCGTTAATCTTAGTAATGCCAAACTTGCAGACTCCATGCTCTCCAAAGCAAACCTTACAGGCGCATTTCTCCATCGAGCCGATCTCAACCGAGCCAATCTGGTTGAAGCAAATCTGACTGAAGCAAATCTCACATCAGCTTTCTTAATCAAAGCCGATCTCCAACGAGCTTGCCTCAATGATGCTTATCTAGTGGCTGCCAATCTCAATGGGGCAAACCTAACCAGTGCATCTTTAATCAACGCCGATCTCAGTCTTGCCACGCTGACAGGAGCCTGTCTCAACGGTGCAAATCTCAGTCGGGCGAAACTAAATGGCACATTCTTCATTGAGTCAAATTTACTGGGAGCCGATCTCAGTGACTCTGACTTCACAGGCGCACTGATGATCAAGGCAAATCTCAGTGGTGCAAATCTTAGTCAAGCTTGCTTAGTGAATGTCGATCTGACCGAAGCAAATCTCACAGGCGCTGAGTTGCAAGGAGTGGATCTTTGTGGCGCAATTTTAAATGAAGCCAATCTCAATGCGGTCGATCTTGTTCGTGCAAATTTGAGCAATGGTTCCCTCAGTCGCGCTAATTTGGGCTGGGCAAATTTACTCGGCGCGAATTTAGAAAAAGCAAATTTAGTTGGTTGCGATCTGAGTTGGGCAAATTTGAACGAAGCCAACTTGACCGAAACAGATTTGAGTTGGACAAATCTCACGGGTGCATTTTTAATGAAGTCCAATCTCAGTGGGGCAAATCTTAATGGCGTAAATCTTTCCAATGCCAATCTCAGTGGCGCAAATTTGAGCGGTGCAAATTTGATGGGTGCAAACTTAAGTGGAGCCGATTTGAGTAATGTCGATCTGCGCGGCGCTTATCTAATCCGTACTAATTTGCACAATGCAATTTTAACTGAAGCTAATTTGACTGGGGCAAACTTAGACGAGGCGGTATTAAATGGAGCGAGCTTAAATCGGGCTAATCTCAATCGAGCCAATCTCACCAGAGCCAGCTTGACAGGTGCAAATCTGCAAGGAGCTTTTATGTTGTGGACAAACTTGAGAGGGGCTTTCATGTTGTGGACAAATTTAGATGGCGCAAATATGACGGGCGCAATTTTGCCCACTGATAAATAATCGGATAAATAAATATGAAAGCTAGAGAACTTGTTGATCGCTATAACCAAGGCTTTCGAGATTTTAGTAATATTGATCTCAGTCATGAAAATCTTAGTGGTTTGGGTTTAACGGCGATCGAGCTGGCTAATGCCAATCTGAGCGAAGCAAACCTATCATGCACGACTTTAAATGAAGCGAATTTATACGGTGCAAAGCTGAATACTACAGTTTTATATCGTGCTAGCTTGAGCGATGCAAATCTCTGTGAGGCGGATCTAAATGGTGCTAGTCTGATTAAGGCAGATTTGCATGGTGCTAGGCTGGAACGAGCTAATTTAAAGGATGCTGACCTAACTGGCGCTAATCTTAATGCTGTGAGTCTTGCCAATTCTGACTTGACAGGAGCCAATTTGAGTTGTGTGTCTCTAGTCGGAGCCAACCTAGAGGGAGCAAATCTTACTCAGGCTTTTTTGAAAGGAGCAAACTTAGATGGGGCAAAATTAAATGGTGCGAACCTAAGTGGCGCAAACCTAAGTGGTGCTAGCTTTAATGAAGCTAATCTTAGTCATGCAAATCTAGTTGCCGCCGATCTTTCTCATGCTAATTTGTATGGAGCCAATTTTAGTGATGCTTTGTTGGCAAAGGCGGATCTGAGTGGGGCAAATCTAAGTAAGGCAAATCTTAATGATGCCGACCTAAAGGAAGCCGATCTCAATGGCGTATTTCTGGTCGATGCTCAGTTAGGTAGAGCTTGTTTGGATGGCGCAAATCTTAGTAAAGCCAATTGCTATAAGGCAAGTTTTAAAGGTGCATTTTTACTAAAGACAAATTTCAACGGCGCAAATTTGAATTGTACTGATTTCTCAAATGCTTCTTTGCAACCAGTTGATCCTGCGGATGATCGCTCAGAAAATAATCTAGTTAGAAATGAAACATGAACGCAACTACCCAACCAGAAACTTCAAAACCAGAAATTCCGAAATATAAACGTGTTTTATTAAAGCTCAGTGGCGAAGCGCTGATGGGCGATCGCAGCTTTGGCATCGATCCTGAAGTTGTCCAAGAGATTGCTTTGCAGATTGCTCAAATAGTCAAAGATGGCATTCAAGTCGCGATCGTGGTTGGTGGCGGTAATATCTTTCGCGGTATTAACGGAGCCGATAAGGGGATGGATCGCGCCACGGCTGATTATATTGGCATGATCGCTACGGTGATGAACGCGCTGACTTTGCAAGACGCTTTCGAGCATTTAGATGAACCGATTCACACAAGAGTGATGTCGGCGATCGCCATGCAAGAGATCGCCGAGCCATATATCCGCCGCCGCGCCATTCGCCACCTTGAAAACAATCGGGTGGTTATTTTTGGCGCAGGTTCAGGCAATCCCTATTTCACCACCGATACGACCGCCGCTTTGCGTGGTGCTGAAATCGATGCAGAAGTGATCTTGAAAGCAACTAAGGTCGATGGCATTTATGACAGCGATCCCAAGAAAAATCCTGATGCGAAACGCTTTAAAAGCGTTAGCTTTGATCATGCCCTCATCCATGATTTGCGGGTAATGGACGCGACCGCCTTTGCACTTTGCAAAGAAAATGGTATCCCGATTATTGTCTTCGATCTCGGTGTTACAGGTAACATTCGTCGCGTCATCATGGGAGAATCGATTGGTACTTATGTTGGAGGTTCCTGTGAAGTTAACTGATGTTGAGACGCGAATGCAGAAAGCTGTAGAGGCGACCCAGCACAATTTTAATAGTGTGCGAACGGGGCGTGCGAATGCTTCGCTGCTAGATCGGATTACGGTGGAATATTATGGAGCGGAGACGAACCTGAAGGCGATCGCCAATATTTCTTCGCCTGATGCGACTACGCTGATGATTCAGCCTTTTGATCGCAGCAGTATGCGGGCGATCGAAAAAGCAATCTCTGAGTCAGATATTGGGCTAACCCCAAATAATGATGGTGTTAGCATTCGTCTAAATATTCCGCCATTGACTAGCGATCGCCGCAAGGATTTAGTGAAAATGGTCTCTAAGCTTGCTGAAGAAGGTAAAGTCGCGATTCGGAATGTGCGTCGTGATGCGATCGATTCCTTGCGTAAGCTGGAAAAGGCAAAAGAAATTTCTGAAGATGATTCTAAAAGCAAACAAGAACAAGTAGATAAGTTAACGGATAAGTTCGTTAAAAATATTGATAAAGTTACGGCTGATAAAGAAAAAGAAATTTCTACAATCTAAAAAAAAGCGGCGCGATGCGCCGCTTTTTCTAAATCGATTTCAATAGGATGTTTGGCGATGGCTGCGGTTTGTTTGTCTGGTGTTACCAAAAAATTTGGTCAAAATGTTGTGCTTCAAGATATCGATCTAGAAGTAAACGATCGCGAATTTATGGTCTTGGTGGGACCTTCAGGCTGTGGCAAAAGTACCCTATTGCGATTAATTGCAGGTTTAGAAGAAGTAACTGATGGCTCTATTTATCTAGGCGATCGCCAAATTAATCACTTGCCGCCCAAAGCCCGTGATATCGCGATGGTATTTCAAAGCTATGCGCTCTATCCACATATGACGGTCTATGACAATATTGCTTTTGGCTTGAAGAGACAGCGATCGCAAAATTTAGTCACTAAGTTAGCTTGGTTCTCAACAAAAAATAAAAAGCAACGCGCTGAAATCGATCAACGAGTGCAACAAGTTGCCGAGTCTCTGCAAATCTCCCATTTACTCGATCGCAAGCCCAAAGAGTTATCGGGCGGTCAAAAACAACGGGTGGCGCTCGGACGGGCGATCGCTCGTAATCCCCAAGTATTTTTGATGGATGAGCCTTTATCAAATCTCGATGCTCAATTACGCAGTGATACGCGATCGCAAATTGTGCAGTTGCAAAAGCAGTTACAAGTCACAACGATCTATGTCACCCACGATCAAGTTGAAGCGATGACGATGGGCGATCGCATCGTAGTCTTAAATAAAGGTGATATTCAGCAAGTAGATACGCCTCTAAATATTTATCGTAAACCCGCAAATCAATTTGTAGCTGGGTTTATGGGTTCGCCACCGATGAATTTTTTGCCTGTGAATGTTGTCAACGGTTTTTTACAAGGCGCAAGTTTGATTAAGGCGATCGC
>JBBRQX010000199.1:0-5764 GCA_038225745.1 Pseudanabaenales cyanobacterium
CCATCAGCAACGGCAATCGATACTTGATTTAATCCCTTTTTCAAATCTCCAAGAGCAAAAATGCGATCGTGGCTAGTTTGCGCCATATCGTTTGTAATCAGATTTTGTCCGTCCCATTCCAGTCCCTCAATATTTTTGAGGTAATGATTATGATAAACAGAACCCATACCGACTAATCCAGTTGTCGCTTCGATCATTGTGCCATCGGTAAGCTCTACACCACTAAGTTTATGCTTTTCACCATGAAACTTCGCGATCGCCGTTTCATACAGTGGATACCCATGGTCAGCGAGCTTCTGTTTCATGGTGTCACTAACCGTGCATAACCCATGCGTCAAGACTGAAATATAAGGAGTGAACCAATTCAAGACAAATGCAGCATTAATTTGCCCTTCTGTATTCGCAATCAAAACTGCCTTCTGATCCCACATGTCATAGCCGTCGCAAATCATGCAAACATGCAGCGTATAACCTGCATAGTCATAGACATTTTGCATGTTTTCTAACTGTGGCAAATTGTCCATGATTCCCGAAGCAGCAATGACATATTTACTCCGAAATATGGGATAGATACTATCTTTTTTGCCAACTTTTACTTTCACCGCAAAAGTTTCGCCTTCATCGGTCACATCTTCGACATAGCCACGCAGATGATCGGCTCCCCATTCTAAAGAGGTCTTAGTGCCATGATTTAAAACTTCGCTTCCAGAGGCGTGCGGATCGAGTCCGACATAATTTCGCAGATCTTGCATCCATAGCGATCGCCCCTTACCTTTTTCAACTATCAAGCATTTCAGCCCATAGCGGGCAAGATAAATCGCTGCTGATAGTCCACCCATGCCGCCGCCCACGACGATCGCATCGTAGACAGTTTCAAGGCGTTCATTTAGATTTTTGCTAGAGAGTTTCATCGCCAACCCTGTAAATTAATTTGCTTCTTTACTACAGCGCCTTGCGCTGCCATAAGACCTAGATAATTTTTTAAAAGTGCCGCGAAGCGGCACTTTTAAAAAATTACCTAGATCACTCAAACCATCAATAGACTTTAAGTTTAAACGATGCGCGAGGCGCACCGTTTAAACTTAGTTCTTATTAACCAACAAATGCCAAGCGTGGTGCAGATACACCAGTGGATTCAGCCCCTTTGAGGTAAGCCAACATTGTGTCAGCGTCAGAAACTTCAAAAGGATCAGTTGGGCAATTATCAGCAAAACCAGCTTCTGCGAAGATCTTTTCGATTTTGCAATCATTGACCAACATCGAATAGCGCCAAGAGCGAAGTCCAAAGCCAATATTCGACTTGTCAACGAGCATTTCCATCTTGCGGGTAAATTCGCCAGCACCATCGGGAAGTAGGAATACATTCTTCGCGCCGACTTCCTTACCCCATTTGAACATCACGAAGGCATCGTTAACAGAAACACAAATAACTGCGTCTACGCCTTGAGCCTGAAATTCTGCATAAAGCTCTTCATAGCGCGGCAAGTGATTGGATGAGCAAGTCGGTGTAAATGCACCAGGTAGCGAGAAAACTACTACTTTTTTGCCAGCAAAAAGATCTTGAGTGGTCTTGTCTTCCCAACGATAAGGATTAGAGCCTTCAACGGACTCATCGCGCACACGAGTTTTGAAAACAACGTTTGGTACGGTTTCGATAACTGCCATATGTTTTGAAGTTTAGTATTTTTCTGGACATCTTTAAGAATAATTCTTATTTAGAAATTAGTCAATAGACATAATTACTCAGTTCTTAAAAGAAATTTAATAAATTTGTAGTTCTTATTTAAAAATGATATAGTGCTTTCAAAGTTTAAAAATCCTGTCTAAAAAGTGCTGTACAGACTACTGAGGCTTTAAGGGGTACAGATAAATTTTTGAGAGTGCTGCTTAGCAGCACTCTCAAAAATTTATATGGGTTTTATGACAGCGCCAAGCGCTGTATAGAAACATAAGGGCAGAATTAGGAAGGAAGTCACATGCAAAAGCAAGCCGATAGGGTTATTGAAATACTGAAATCTAAAGGTTTACGAGTTACACCACAACGTTTCGCCGTTTACACAAATTTACTTGATCGCCAAGATCATCCCACCGCCGAACAGATCTTGAACGATCTCAACCAAGATGTGCCAACTTCTTCGCAAGCCACTGTCTATCTGTCTTTGCAAACTTTGCGTGATGCGGGATTAGTGCGCGAAGTGTTATTAGAGCAAGGGGTATGTCGCTATGATGCCAATGTCGAGCCACATCATCATTTTCGATGCAAAAGTTGTGGTGAAATTGAAGATATTGCTTGGAATGCCTTTGAGGGGTTAGGTTTTCAACAAATTCGCACGGGGTTAAAAGTTGATAGCTATGAAGTGACTGTAAACGGTGTTTGCGATCGCTGTAACCATTAGAAAATTAGTCTCAAAGCGCTTAACCTTCGGTTGTCAAATCGTCCCCAAACTTTTCAGAACCTAAATCATCAGGATCATCAGGTGCAATTCTCCGTTCCTGACTGGAATTATCATCTAAATCTTCATCAGGTAGATTGCCAGATCGCAATTCATCTGGATATAAATCTGAAGGCGATCGCTTTTGACGGCGAGGACGACCGAGAGATTTTAAGCCAGCTTTGAGACCCGCAAATGCACTTTGGGTAGCGATCGAAGCATTAGAAGCACCTTGGCGTACACCTTGGATTCCATCATTTACTTGCTTGACTGCCGCACCCGCACTTTTTGCTCCTTGGTTAAGCTCATCGCTCAACTCACTCAGTTCCAGCCCTGTCATCCGAATTGCTTCAAGGGTGGCAGGCAACTCTCGCGTTAAGGTATCAGTTAGGCGAATAACACTATTAGCAGCTTTTGCCAATTCTTGAAAAGCAGGAATCGCCGTTAGCAAAAGGATCGTCAGACAAACGACCACTAACAAAAATGACAAACCTAGTAAAAAGATCGCTTCTGACATAATTTCTTATAAAGACTTTCTTAGGGATTTTTTAGAGGCTTATTTAGGTGTTTAGTCTTCATCTTCATCCAAGCGATCGCTTTCAAGCAGCGAACTATTTGATGAACCACTCATTGATAGTGCTAATTCTTCTTGTAACTTACGACTAGCCTCTTGTCCTGTCGCGATCGCCTCTTGTAACCGCACCAACGCCTCATCTATCGTGCGTTGAGCCTGCTCAGTAAAGCGATCGGCTTGATACTGCACATTAGAACCCAAATCTTCAGCAAGTTGGGGCAAATCTTGAGCCGATCGCTTTAAAACTTGGCGAGTCTCTTTACCCGATCGCGGTGCAAATAAAATGCCCACCGCCGCACCGACCGCCGTACCGACGATTAATCCACCAAAAAATTTACCTGCGCCGTTTGACATTATTCTTTCTCCCTGACGACCGACTGACCGACAACTTGTTATTTAAAGAACTTGGCGCACCCTTCGATGAACCTTTCCGAGATTGTTGCCAACGACTCCCTACAAAGGATACACCACGAGCAACTACAGAGAGTAAATTACGAATTTTTTCTAATTGAGCTTGCAATATTTGGTATTGTTTTCTGGTCGCATCAACGCCGATGCGAGCAGAACCGAGACTAGGCGCAGAGACCTGCAAAGCATCCTCACAAGCTTCTGTCCAGTCATCGACAGTTTTTACTGTTTCTTTGAGCGCATGGCGAAGCATCCAGACTTGCCATGAAGCCCATAACAATCCTGCGCTAAGTATTAACTGTATGGCGATCGCGATCCAAATCATTGTTTTTCAAACAGTCACTAACATTACGAAAGTTAAAGCGCAAGGCGCTGCCATAGAACCCAGATAATTTTTTGAAAGTGCCGCTTTGCGGCACTTTCAAAAAATTATCTGTATTAAGCTAATCGGCATTCAAAATGCACATCAAAAACCAGAAGATGATTGTGCCGCGCTTCGCGCGGCACAATCATCTTGCAACTTAAAGGCATATTAGCTTACTCAAACCCTCCATACAGCCTATTGAGGGTTTTGCGACAGAAGTAATATCTTAAATTAAAAGTTATGGTGACAGAATATGCCATCAAAAGCCACGAATCTTAAAAAGGAACTCAAAATTTATTAAACTCGTCTCACAATATATAAATAAGTTATATTGGCAATTGATTGAGATGCACACAACAAAGTTGTCGAATAGTTCAGTGACCCTTCTACACCCACACCCCTATCTGATCGTTCATGCAGATGAGGGGCAGCAAATGATTCCGCTTACAAACGCAGATTTCTGGACAATTGGAAGGGGCTATGACAACTCAATTGTCTTGACAGATAAATGGGTTTCACGCTACCACGCCACATTGCAAATCGTTGGCGCGTCTAAAAACGAAGGTTTTGAATCTTCTATGAAAGGAGACCAAAAAACTCGTAATGCCACCAATGAGTCTGGTAGCTTTTATCTAGTCGATTTTGGTAGTCGCAATGGCTCGTTCATGCGCGGTCAGAGAATCACTTTCCCCATTTTGCTAAAAAGTGGCGATCGCATGACCATCGGCAAAACTGATATAGATTTCTTCTCACCTCACAAGCGCGAGCCACATCGCACACCTGCTGAGCATATGCGGCTATTTCAGCAACCCACGGCTCCTGTGTCACGGACTCTGCTCACTCCATCTGAGGAGCGAGTTTTTTGGCAAGTTGTCCAAGGCTTTACCAACAAGGAAATTGGCAAACGTCTACAGATCAGTCCTCGTACTGTACAAACTCACCTTAGCAGCATCATGACAAAGCTCAATCTGGAAAATCGCTCACAGATTGTGCGCTATGCCTTCGAGCAAAGTTATCGTCCTAGCGGAGATAGTGCTGACAATACAGACGGCAGCAGTAACTAGATCCGACTAAGATATACAAATCTAGTGTCATTTTATTTAAAGTCTTAAAAATATGCTCGATCTCAAAGTAATTTTGCCAATCTTGACCATCTTGTTTACCGTTAGCTGCTTGTTCTTCGGCACTCGTAACGGCTTCTACGACACCGATAAATATCATGGTAATGGCTCGGCGCATTAAAAAATGAGGCGGCGCGATGCGTCGCCTTAGTTTTTGTTTGTATACAAAAGTATGCAGCTAACATGTTAAGCTAGTCTGTCTGAAAGTTAATACTTTAGAAATATGGCGATCGCCATACAATGTACTCAGAGACTACTGAGAAACGGAAACCGCCTATGCAGTCGTTCTGTCCAGAAATGAGTAAGTAAATATACTGCTCTGGATAAGTGGCAAAATCCCTAATATTTGATTAATATCAGGAAGTAACTAGGAATGCCCAATCGTGAGGTTGGGAAACTCGCACTCTAACGCCGAATTTTCATAATTGGACGTTTCGTGTCGAGTCTATGTCACGTACACCTCAAAACACGTTAAGTTTTTATCATGGCACTGTTGCAAGAACGCAAACTAGAAATATTCGCAGAATATCAAAAACATCCTACAGATACTGGTTCATCTGATGTTCAGGTCGCGATGCTAACCGAGCGCGTCACTCAGTTGACCGTTCATCTTAAGTTGCACCCCAAAGACTTTTCATCTCGCCGTAGTTTGCTCAAGATCATTGGTCAACGTAAGCGCTTACTTGCTTATGTTCGCAACGAAGATCGCGCTCATTACAAGCAACTCATCCTAAGTCTCGGCGTAAGAGGCTAATCGCTTTACACTTTACAGAGATTTGCGCTGCCATAGAACCCAGATAATTTTTTAAAAGTGCCGCGAAGCGGCACTTTTAAAAAATTATCTGTACTACTTAAACCATCAATA
>JBBRQX010000200.1:0-5737 GCA_038225745.1 Pseudanabaenales cyanobacterium
CATCGCCACAGGCAACTCCGCAGGCGCGACAATATCATTGTCATAAACCACTTTCCAGCCTTTAAGTTGAGCGCGATAGCTCAAATCCATATCTTCGGCGAGGGTATCAGCGTGCCAACCGCCAGCATCAATAATCGCCTGACGATTCCAAATACCCGCAGTACCGTTGAAATTCAGAAAATAGCCATTGTTGCATCTGGCTTGTTGCTCGATCGCAAAATGTCCGTCAATTCCCGTCGATTGCAATTTAGTAAGTAACGAATATTCAGAGTTGATATGCCCCCAACGAGTTTGCACGACTGCAACCTTGGCATCAGGCGACTCGACATAATGACGGATTGTGTCTTTTAGCCAGTTTGATGAAGGAATAAAATCAGCATCAAAAATAGCGATGTAATCTGCTTTTACCAATGGCATTGCATCTTGCAAAGCCCCTGCTTTAAATCCAGTCCGATTGACGCGATGAACATATTCGATCCAAAAGCCTCGATTTTGGTACTCTTGGACAGTATCGCGAAGGATGTCCTGAGTATCATCGATAGAGTCATCAAGCACTTGGATTTGCATCCGATCGCGAGGATAGTCGATCTGACAAACCGCATCTATCAATCGGCGCGACACATACCGCTCATTAAAAATTGGTAACTGGATCGTGACGATCGGTAAATCTTCTAAGGCGATCGCCTGATGCTCAGATGGCTCGACTGCCAAAGCATAATTGCCAAAGCTATTGGCAAGCGGTTTGTCGAGGCGAAATTGCTCGAAGTTATCAAAATTATTGACAGCGATCGCACCTGAACTTGGAGATGGCGTTGCGGCGACTTGCGCCGTTTGATATTCCCTTGCAGGATTAAGCTGCGGAAAAACAAGGTCTTTCCGTACAGAAGGCTTAGGCTTATGGACAGCAGTGAGCCAATAAGCATTTAGCCCATAAAGTAATAGCCACATTGCTGCCACAGCATTGAGGGCGGCTAGGATCGATATTAGTATCAGAATGACTCTTGACTCCTTCTTACCACACGAAGCACTAATCTTAAAAATTGACTTATAAAATTCATTGATCAGATAAGCAAAATTAGCGCACTAAGAAATACTACGATGCTTATCCTCTATTTGTAGAATAATTTATGATTTGGCGCTAAGTATTTATATTCATACTTATATTTAGATTTGTATTTCTTTTTGCATCTGGTCTAGCGCGATCGCCGCCGCCTCTTGTTGAGCCGCCTTAATGCTTTTACCTTGCCCTTGCCCCCAACAGCGATCGTCAAACCATACTTCTACGAAAAAGATGTTGTTTTTTGCGGAAGTAGTGACATTGCGATACTCTGGCAAACGTTTCCAACGCCGTTGAGTTAATTCTAGTAAGGCGAGTTTGTAGTTGCCAAGGGCAGGAATCTCTAGCAAAGCTTCGGCAAAATGTTGCATATGCGGATCGAGCCATCTGCGAATAAATTTCACATCGCCAGTAATTGTATATATCGCCGCCATTAAAGCTTCTAGCGAATTTGCTAACACTGTCTGCTCTTGACCTTGAACGTTTTGAGAATCATTACGCATAGCCTCAGACAAAACTATGTATTTTTTTAGTTCATAGGTACGCGCAATTTTAGCGAGGGTTTTGTCACTGACTAGATGCGCCCTTAAGGCCGAAAGTACGCCAACTTTCTTATCCCCATATTTTTCTCGCAAAAAAAGGCTCACAGCAAGTTTTAAGACGCTATCACCGATGAACTCTAGCTGATCATTGTTATAAGTTGTCGAAAAACTGGGATGTACCAAAGCCTGATCGATTAATAGCCAATCAAAGCCTTGAGAATTAATAGATGGATTAATTCGTTCTAATTTTGCTTGTTCTAATCCCATTTGTTCTAACAAACGGACTAATTCTCTCTGGCGGCGTGGATCGATGGTGGATGGCATGAGACTTTGCAGATACAACTTTGCAGATACAATTACATCAACTTTAGTAAATATGATCGTAGTTCATTGCAACCATGACTAAAAGGTTTTTCTCTACACTTTGCCTAGCCTTGCTAGCAACAGTGACAACAATTTGGATTGTGGCTTGTCAGCCTAGCACCCCATCTACCGACTCTAACACCACGCCAACTTCAACAGGTTCAGGTAGCGGCGGGGTTAAAGAAAGTTTGCGTTTAGGTGCATTGCTACCGATAACGGGTGACTTATCTTCGATTGGTGCGCCAATGATTAAGTCCATTGATTTTTTGGTGGAAACTGTAAATAAATGCGGTGGGGTACTAGGCAAGCCGATCGCTTATTTTAAAGAAGACGATCGCACTGATCCACCCGCAGGCGCGGAAGCGATGACTAAATTGGTAAAGGTCGATAATGTTGGTGCAGTAATTGGCTCATTTGCTAGCAGCGTTTCGACGGCGGCTCTAGCGATCGCCGTTCCTAACAAAGTCGTGATGATTTCGCCTGGTAGCACTAGCCCTGTTTTCACTGAACGTGCTAAAAAAGGCGAGTTTAAAGGCTACTGGAATCGCACCGCACCGCCTGATACTTACCAAGCTCTTGCCCTTGCAAACCTTGCCTATAAAAAAGGAGCGCGAAAGGTTGCCACTCTTGTAATCAATAACGATTACGGCGTAGGTTTTGAAAAAGCCTTTGTCGTCGCCTTTGAAAAGCTCGGCGGCACAATTGTTAACAAAATCAAACCAACTCGCTATGATCCTAAAGCCACCACTTTTGAAGCAGAAGCTAAAGGCGCATTTGGGAGCAAGCCCGATGCAGTTGCCGCAATTCTCTATCCTGACTCTGGCGGCGCAGTAATCAAGGCAGCTTTTGAGCAAGGCTTAACTAAAGATGTCAAGATTTTGCTAACTGATGGCGTTAAAACCGAAGATTTTCCTAAGTTGATTGGCAATACACCTGAAGGTAAATTGATTTTAGCGGGGGCGATCGGCACTGTGCCTGGAGCCGATGGTAAGTCTCTTGCCGAATTTACGAAAAGCTATAAAGAAAAGACTGGTCAAGATTTGGGCGCTTTTGTTCCCCATTCCTATGATGCGGCGGCTCTTGTGGCGATCGCTGCCGAAGCTGCCAAAGACGGCACTGGCGAAGCGATCAAAAGCAAAATGCGTGAAGTTGCTAATGCTCCTGGTCAAGAAGTCAGCGATGTTTGCGAAGCGATTAAGCTGGTCAAAGCTGGCACAGACATCGACTACCAAGGCGCGAGCGGCAATGTCGATCTCGATGAATATGGTGATGTCAAAGGTAGCTATGACGTTTGGGAAGTCCAACCTGACGGCAAAATTACCGTAATTGATCGCGTATCTCCTTAATTACAGCAAATCCTGACCAAACTCAAATTTTTTGTAAAAGCCCCGCGATGCGGGGCTTTTACAAAAAATTTAGTGATGGGTTTAGTTGGGATTTGCGGTAATACCGCAAAAAGCTGCTAATCTTTTTGTAAAAATTCACCTACACATCAATAAAGGCGCTACCATTTATGGCGATCGAATTAAAAGCTGCGGCTCCGCAAGAAGTCTCCATCTATATTCCTTACTATCGAGAGCCAAATAAGCGTCAAGCTCTTCCCTACGCAATTTCCCTATACAAACAAGGCGAGATTGCAGGTGAACGTCATATTGAGGGCAGCTCTGCGGTTTCTTTTATGGCAGTATGGCATGTTGCCAACTTACCGTCCGATTTGGTCCTATGTCGCGTGACATTTGAGGGCGATACGGACATGAGCTATGAAATGACATTAGAAAATTCTGAATTTGTTGGCTATTTGATTGATGTTGTCTCCAGTATTCGTGACAAGGGCTATGTCGATTTTCCCCAAGTCTTTTATAGCAAGTTATTTCGGCTCAAACTAGTTAGTGCGGATGGCAATTAAATTTTTTGCCAATCAGCAACCCCAAAAATATCAACTAATGTGTAATCCTAAGCTCAAATCTTGCTAAAAAAAACAAAGTCAGCTACAGTCCTGATGCAGCTTTTTATAAGACAAAAAAACAGTCAATTTTAAGGGATTTACACCGTGTCATATGCCACCCAACGCCTCGAACATCCAGAGCGACAGTTAGAACCTGTCGCTAAAAAAGTCGATCCGATGATTCTCAGATCTGCTAGGCAGATTTATCGCTACTATGCTGACTTTTATGCAGCGCAACTTCCTCGTCCAATGGGAATAGCGGTAAATCGCATCGATATGACTGGAAAGCTCATTTACTCTCAACTGATTTTGCTACCTCAAGAAAGTTTTGTGCCGATGGAATTAATTGAGATGTCTGAATATCATTGAAATTATTTAAAGAAATCGTTTGAATTGTTTTTATCAAAACCAATTCAGCATCAATTCAAAAAAAGTCAAAAAACTTTCATATTAGGTATCAGTTATGACATTCACAAATGCTTCAGTTACATCATCTACAACATCAGTAACAGCATCGGTACGTTTTCAAAGCAAGCTCAAAGAAAGTAAAAACTTTGGTGATGCTTTGGTAGAGATATTTTCTGACCTTGTAAAGTTGGAAATCGTGACTTGGGTTGCCCATGAAGGCGACACAAATCATAGCGCGGGCAATCGTCTAAAAACAACGATCAATTTGATTGATGGTGATATAGAAAATGAGCTAGGGGCAGATTTTTTGCAGGGTTCTCCCTATGCTGAATTGCGAGGCTTTCACGAACTTCAAGTTGAAAAGGGTACAGAGACGATCGCCAATAATCTCAAAACTTTGGTCGATATTGGTCAAAAGGTCACAAGTATGTTAAGCAATGAGAGTGAGCTAGAAGTTGAAACTTCTGCTGATTTCAGTAGCGATCGCTTCCTCAGTCGTGTCTAGCTTATTTGACCTATCGCTGAGGGATTTGTATGCAAGATCTGACTAATAAAAATAAAAGTAATAACGGGCAAGCTACGTCTGATTTAACCACTACTGATGGTAGCTCTAATCAACCAGTCTCTTCTAAAAACATTGCTGCACAAGGTAGTTCACAAAGCGGTTCCCTTAACGATTTTCGGGAAACGATCAAAGATGTTTTAGAGCAAATTACTTCGCTGGAAGTGAATACAATGATCGTCGGCAAGATTGCGCTGACAAAATTTGACGCACAAGATTTTTATACTCATTTGATCGAGAATACTATGTACAAAACTGAGGAGGAATTGCGAGACATCAAAAAGGCTCTCCTTCAACGTAGTACCGATCTTAAACAGAAGGGGACATTGCTCTCTCAAACTGAACTTGATCGCCATAATCGAGAGATCTATAATCGAGATTTAGAAATATACAAGCGGGCTGAACGCGCTTTTGGTGATCGGCAAAATTCTCTAGATCCTCAGCAAAAGATACAATTTGAGATAAAAAAAACTTGCTATGAAGAGATTCTTGCGAAAGTATTGCAATTGAATCTCCCTAAAAATGCTGATGGTAGCCTGAAAACTGATGCCAAGACTAATCGCTCTCTGCGTAAGTTATGGGAGCTTGAGCAATCAGTTTTGCATGGTGAACGCATTTGGGCTCAGACCAAACTTTCTCTTGATGGCGACCTGACTAATCGGTTTGTTAAGGATCTATTTGTGCCTGATATAAGCGAAATTGGTCCACCCATGGCAAAGCTTATTTTTGACTTACACAATCAAGCCGTTGAAAATGCTGAAAAACAATGGACTGGATTAATCACGACTTGCGTAAATCTAGTTAAAGATTTGATACCATTCCGAAACAAATAAGGTGATCTCTAATAATAAAAGTACCCG
>JBBRQX010000201.1:0-5730 GCA_038225745.1 Pseudanabaenales cyanobacterium
CAGGGCTTGCGGGGTTAGTCTGTGGAGCGAACATAAGACCTGATAGAGATTTCTCTAAAGGGCTGTTGCTAAGAAGCAGAAAATCTAAGAAGTGATTCTTGGAATCTCAGTCGCTTTAGCGCTGAGAGCATGTCAATCCACATTTCTAAAATAATTTTAAATATATAATTTTCACTTTTTGATTTTCTAACGACCGCTTCCAAAAAACTCCAAAATTCCTTAACTTTTCTTGCCAATTTTTTTTACGTTTGATTTCAAAAAATTTCGCCAAAAAGCTTGCTATGATTGCTTGGCGCTTTATAAATTTCTAGAGTCAACTTAAATTTCAAAATCTTCATAGAAATTCTTGAAATTCACCTAAAGTTTTTCTAAATAAAATTTAGGTGAATTTCAAGAATTTCTCAAATCAGTTACACAAAATCTCTGTCAAATTATGCGACTAGTCTGCCCTCAAAACCAACTCGCTGCCAACCTTGCCCTTGTCGGTCGGGCGGTCGCATCTCGTCCTACTCACCCGATCTTAGCAAATATTCGTTTAGACGCGGATGGAACAACTCAAAACCTTGGCATGACTGCCTTTGATCTAAATCTAGGTATTCAGGTTTCTTTTCCTGCTCAAGTCGTCGAGGCGGGATCGATTACACTTCCTGCAAAATTGCTCAACGACATCGTTTCAAGGCTTCCCGATGAAGACATCACGATCAGCGTGGACAAGGAAAACACGATGGTTTCGATTGTCTGTGGTTCGGGACGCTACCAAATGCATGGTTTACCCGTAGAAGAATTTCCTGAATTACCGCAAATTGGTGAAGATGGTGAGACAACTTATCTGCCAGTCGAGTCGATGCTGAGTGGTCTTGCATCGACCCTATTTGCGACTTCGGCAGATGAAACTAAGCGGATTCTTACAGGTGTCCATGTGACTGCTACTGCCGACTGCTTAGAGTTTGCTGCTACCGATGGACATCGCCTGTCCGTGGTGCAAACAGGGTTTTTGGGTGCTGATGAGCCACCTGTGACAGGCGATACTGTCACCACTAATCTGGAAGTGACGATTCCTGCGCGAGCTTTGCGTGAATTAGAGCGAATGCTCAATCAACAAACAGAAGGGGCGATCGCTGTAAAGTTTGATCGCGCCAATATGATTTTCCAAAGTGCTAACCAAATCTTGATTTCACGGTTGCTCGATGGCAGTTATCCCAACTATCGCCAACTGATCCCCAATCGCTTTGATCGCCAAGTTACCTTGGAGCGCAAATTGTTTTTGTCAGCACTAGAGCGGATTGCCGTCTTGGCTGACCAAAAAAATAACATTGTCAAAATCACAGTTGACTCTACAGGGCAAGAAATTTCGCTCTCGGTTGAGGCTCCTGATGTTGCCACAGGAAAGGAATCTTTACCTGCTCAAGTTTCGGGCGAAGATGTAGAAATTGCCTTTAATGTTAAATATTTACTAGATGGCTTAAAAGCATTGCCTAGTAGTGAAATTCAAATTCAGATGAATAATCCCACAAGCCCTGCGGTGCTTGTGCCAATTGGTGCAACCAAAATGACTTATTTGCTCATGCCTGTGCAAATTCGTAACTAAGTAAACTTTGTAATAAGATAAAAGCGGCGCATCGCGCCGCTTTTATCTTGTTTTGAGCGCGATCGCGATATCTCAGAGAAAAATCCTGTAAACTTAGTTGAAGTATGGACTTTTTACTACCGCCTTCAACTCAATTACCACTCCGCAACCATGCTGAGGTAAGGCAAGCTAGCTCTAGTCAACCGTTGTCTTCACTGCCAACGCTGAATCGTCGTATTGCCAGATTACCTGCCGAATTGCCTATAGAAGTGCGATCGCAGTTACAGCTTTTATTAGAGACCTTGCCCGATCCCGATGCGATCGCGCGTCAGCTTGCCTTGCAACTAATTGCTCAAGCGGGTCCGATTAAGCCAAATAGTTTACCAAAGCCAAAACCCAACGACAAACCGCGCCCGATCTTGCCACCGCCAGTGGGCGAGAAGTTAAACGTAGTTAGCGATCGCCAAGAATATGACATCAACACTCAAGTGTTTGTGGCTGAAGGCAATGTGGTGATTAATTACAAAAAATCAGAACTTAAAGCCGATCGCGTGCGATTAAATACCAAAACACAGGAAGTTATTGCTGAGGGGAATGTATTTTTTACACGCGGCGATCAAAAGATACGCGGTACACAGCTTACCTACAATTACGGCAATGTTAAGGGGGAACTGCTCAACGCTTCAGGTTCAGTTGACCTCGGTAAGTTAACCAGCTCCGAAGTCTCGCGATCACCTGCCGAAATTGCGACTAATTCCATCACCATATCTCCCATCGGCTCAGGTAGCACTTCGGAAGGGCAAGTGCGGCGCGTTGGTTTTATTGCCGAGCGCTTAATTCTTGAAGGAGATAATTGGACTGCCGAAAATTTGCGAGTTACTAACGATCCTTTTACGCCACCTGAACTAGAACTTACGACCAGTAAGGCAACTTTAACGCCAATTTCGCCCACCCAAAACCGTCTCGATCTGGAATCTCCACGCATTGTTTTCGATCAAGGCTTCTCGCTGCCATTGCCAGTTAATAGCATTACCCTTGATCGCTTTCAGCGTTCTGCACCTGCTTTGGTGGGATTTGATAGACGCGATCGCGATGGTGTGTTTTATCAACAAAGCTTTGATGTGATTACTCAACCCAACTTGAGTTTTCAAGTGTCACCTCAATTGCTCCTGCAACGTGCTTTTTCTAGTCAGAATGGATTCTTAGGCTTCGATATTCTTGGGGTTGTGGCTACGTTAAATGGAGCCTTTGACGATGGTTCCAGCCTTGCGGCAAGAGCCAGTTTCTCAGGCTTAGATTTTACGAAAATAGATTCTTTATTACGCTTTAATGCCAGTTACCAGCTTCCTGTGTTTGGCGATCATCTCTTGCTTTCACAATATGCCTTTCGCGATCGCATTTTCAATGGTTCCCTAGGATTTCAGGATGTCAATAATATTCTGGGAACAACCTTGTTATCACCCAACTATGTTCTTGGCGATTCCCAAATCTCCTTAAACTATCAAGCTTCTGCTCAGTTAGTCGGGGCAGTCCGAGATGATGTCCTACCCAGTACGGTCGGATCATTAATCCGTTTGCAAGGTGCGGTTTCGCTTAGTCGTGCATTCCCTCTACTCCGAGGTGAACCATTACCAGCCGAAAAAGAAACAGGTTTGCGATTCTCTCCAAAACCGATTGTACCTAGGCTAGATGCTTTTGTGTCTGCCCAAGGCGTAAATTCTTTCTATTCTAATGGAGCTAATCAAGCAGTCTTATCTGGAACTGTGGGCTTATCTGCGGAAGTTGGCAATTTTGCCAAAGACTTCCTTGACTATACCGCCTTAACCGTGAGCTATACCCAAGCATTTCCTAGTGGTAAATCTCCATTCTTATTTGATCGAGTTGCTGATACGCGATCGCTTACAGCCGCAATAGTGCAGCAAATCTATGGGCCAATTCGCCTTGGTGTTCAGCAAAGTTGGAATGTGGATACTGGCAATTTGATTGATTCTGTTTATTCCTTAGAATATGCAAGGCGCACCTATTCAGTATTGGTTCGTTACAACCCCACTCAAGGGCTAGGCGAATTCTTATTACGGATTAGTGACTTTAACTGGACACGCCCACCCAATAATGTAACTAATGTTCAAAATGGAATAGAACAACGCGACTAAAACCCAAAGAGGCGGCAAATTGCCGCCTCTTTGCTGCCAAACCCAAAAGCTGTGGCGCACGCTGCGCGTGCGCCACAGCTTTTGGGGACTAAGCAGGAGTGAATTTAAGGGAAACTCCATTCATGCAATAGCGCTCTCCTGTTGGTTTGGGGCCATCATTAAATACATGACCCAAATGTCCACCACATCGACTGCAATGCACTTCAACACGAGTCATAAATAATGACTTATCGGTGGTCGTGGCGATCGCCCCTTCAATCGGTGCAAAAAAGCTCGGCCAGCCAGTGCGGCTATCGAACTTAGTGTCAGATGTGAATAGGGGCAAGTCGCAACCCGCACATTTATAAGTGCCCGCGCTATATTCTTTATCTAGAGGGCTAGAAGAAGGACGTTCAGTGCCATGCTTCCGCAAAACCTGATATTGCTCTGGTGAGAGGGTTTGTTTCCATTCGTCTTCGGTTTTCATGATTTTGTATCCTTTAGTTGTTTGATTGGCTTGATTTGAGTCTACTTTGATCGCCTGATCAGTTGATGGCGATCGCAAAAATTGTAATAGCCATGAGCCGCCGATGATGGCGGCTCCAGTTATTAAAAGATCTCTTTTCTTCATCGGTTAATTTAGTGGTTTGCATCAACTACGCTGAAAACCGTAAAATCGGATTAATAACTACTGAACTTAACGTTATAACAGCCACTACGGTTTACAATCTCGCTTATAATTGTAACAATACTTAAAGCTGATAAATTACTTCCAACTTTAACAGGTTAAATAACAATGGCATTTGAACTCCCATCTTTACCCTACGCCCAAGTTGCGCTTGCAGCTTCGGGTATGTCTGCTGAGACCCTATCATTTCATTATGGTAAACACCATAAAACCTATGTTGACACCCTCAACAACCTAATTAAAGATACCGATCTTGCTGACAAATCCTTGGAAGAAATCATTAAGATTAGCTACAAAGAAGGCAAAGCGGGAATCTTCAACAACGCTGCTCAAGTTTGGAACCACACCTTCTACTGGAATGGTATCAATCCTGCTGGTGGTAGCGCTCCTACTGGCGCTTTGTTGGCGGCGATCGAGGCGAGTTTCGGTAGCTTGGAAAACTTTAAGACTGAATTTAAAAATGCTGGCGCAACCCAATTTGGTAGCGGCTGGGCGTGGTTGATTGCTGAAGGCGGCAAGTTGAAAATCACTAAAACCGCTAATGCTGAAAACCCTCTAGTTCATGAAGGTCAAGTTCCTTTGTTGACCATGGATGTTTGGGAACATGCCTATTATTTGGATTTCCAAAATAGCCGTCCTAACTACATGGCTAACTACGTTGAAAAACTAATCAACTGGGAATTTGTTGCTGCTAACTTCGCGGCTGTATAAGTATAAAACCCAAAAAGCTGTGGCGCAGCCTGCGCCACAGCTTTTTGGGTTATGAACACCTGTATATTTGACAATAAAATCGCATAGACTAGACTAAATAAAATTGAGTTAAAAATTAGCTCTATGTCAAGAATTAGAGTGCCAAAACCTTTTTCTGAGTTAGTGAAGGAGGTGGAATATAAAAAAGTTGTAATGCTATTCGGTAGATATCATGAGACAGATCGCAAAGGTCGATATTTACATTGGGATGAGTTTAAATGGCGAGTGGAAAAAGACGATGATGAAATAGCCGCATGGGTAGCGACTAAAATCACTAGAAAAGCAAGAGCAAAACATCTACAGTTACAAGCTGAAAAAAAATCCTGTTTTTTTTACAGCATCCCTGATTCCCTTTATGCAAGGTTATACTCCATTGACAAAATGATGGGCAGAGGTCAAGAGATCCGAAATGGGAATAACTTCATCTCTTCGAGTGACAAGCAACATTATTTTGTTAAAAGCTTAATGCTAGAAGAAGCAATCACTTCATCTCAATTAGAAGGAGCTTCAACTACTCGCGAAGTTGCACAGGAGATGCTAAAAAAAAGTCTTGCGCCCAAGGATAAATCTCAACAGATGATTTTCAATAACTA